>CAYUCO010000001.1:0-1761 GCA_964443385.1 uncultured Dehalococcoidia bacterium
ATCGCCTCTTTTTTAAAGTAATCTCCTACGCTAAAATTCCCTAGCATTTCAAATAGAGTTAGATGGGTCGCGTCACCAACAGAGTCAATGTCTGTCGTTCTGTAACATTTTTGAACCGAAGTCATACGCCTGTTAGGGGGGTCCATTTCTCCTATAAAATAAGGCTTAAATTGAACCATACCTGCGTTGGTAAGCAACAAAGTCGGATCTGCCGCGGGTATCAATGATGAGCTAGGCATGCGCATATGCCCTTTGCCCTCAAAAAAGCTAAGGAAAGCTTCTCTTATAGAATCTCCAGTTACGATCAAATCTTTAATACTTCCAGTGTGTAAAGTTAAACACGATTCTAGGTTATGGCAATATCACTGTCAAACGAGTTTGTTCTTGCGTATCTCAAAACAAGTCCATAGAAACAACTTTACCTAGCTACAACCCACAAAACCTCATGGCAGGAGATATGTTCAAGTAATAAATATATGTACATTAACGCAAATATGACACACTCAATCCCTAATATCTCAAACGGTATTATATTAATGATTGACCTGAATATTTTGTTATAGTAAAGTTAATATAGTATTATCAACTTTACTTATCATTACAACTCAGCGTTATTGACACTTCCAACATATCAATGTATATTGCTAATCCATAGGTTTGTTATGAATAATGACTATTATGCAGTTCTAGGTGTTAGTAGAAAGGCTTCGCAAAAAGAAATAAGCCAAGCCTATAGGCGTTTAGCTAGAAAATACCACCCTGACCTTAACAAGGGAAACAAAGAAGCAGAAAGCATATTCAAACAAATCAATGAAGCTCACGCAGTTCTATCGGATACTGAAAACAGGAATAGCTACGACAGATTCGGGGAAAACTGGAAACATTCGGATGAATTGCATAACAGAGAGAAAACATTCAGAGGCAATAATTTCACTTGGGGATTTAATAATGCTGGAGGTAACCTAAACTCCATTGAAGACATAATCAACCGGTTCAACAAACCCAAGGCAAATAAAGCAAGACCGAAGAAAATAGAAAAGACCATTAACTTAACCCTTTTAGAGGCTTTCAATGGCACATCCCGAGTCATTACTATAGGCAACGGCAATTCGCTGAACGAAAGGAAAATTGAGGTAAAAATCCCACCTGGTGTAGATAATGGATCCAAGATACACGTAAAGGATAAACATACAAACAATTTCTATCTTGTAACAAAAATATCTCCAATGGAAGATTACGAAAGAATTGGAAATGATTTACACACCAAACTTGATCTAGATTTATTGGATGCTATCTTTGGCATCGAAGTGGAACTAAACATAATTGGAGAAAGAATTCTTTTCACAGTTCCTCCTGAAACACAAAATGGAACCTCATTCAGGTTATCAGGCAAAGGCATGCCTTTGCTCAAATCCCCTGATAAACGAGGAAATATGTATATATCTGCACATATAAGAATACCAACTGAATTATCTAAGAAAGAAACGGCATTGTTCCTGGAATTAAAATCCCTCCGAGAAAGTAAGGAGTAAAATGGTTGGTCCGAGAAATAATATGTGGGATGACAACGATCCTTGCTTTGTTATAAGTGTAGCTGCAAGGATGGTTAGAGTGCACACCCAAACATTGCGTTATTACGAAAGGGAAGGGCTACTTGAACCGGCTCGATCCAGAGGGAACATAAGGCTCTATTCTCAAAAAGATATAGAAAAACTTAGAAGCATCAAGTCCCTTACCGATGAATTGGGTATTAACCTCGCA
>CAYUCO010000002.1:0-32926 GCA_964443385.1 uncultured Dehalococcoidia bacterium
TAGTTAACAGAGATTCCATAAGAAACGCAGTGATTGTGGCAATGGCTATTGGTGGTTCAACTAATGTTTTACTACATGCTCCCGAAATAGCAAGAGCAGCCGGATATGCCAACTTCGCTAGCGATATTATGTCACCTGAAGAATTCAATTATCTGTCCCAATTCGTTGTACCAGTTTTGGTAGACGCTAGACCTTTCGGAACCTATTCCATGGTAGATATTGACGAGCATGGAGGCGTCCAAGTCATAGTTAAAGAATTAATAAGTGCTGGACTGCTGAATGGTTCTACCCTTACATGTACAGGAGAAACCCTTTCTGAGCAGGTAAACAGATTAGATCCTCCTGACCCAGATGGGAAAGTAATATACAGTGTTAAAGCACCTTGCAAAGAATCTGGTGGGTTGAGAGTGTTAGGCGGCAACCTCTCTAAAGAACATAGTGCAGTATTAAAATTGGCTGGAGTAGAAGGTGGTTTAGAGAACAATGTTTTCATTGGCAAAGCACGAGTTTTTGACGGTGAGCAGGCACTACTAGATTCTTTATTAAATGAACCTCACATATTCAAAAATCATGATATGGTTATTGTTCGTTATGAAGGACCCAGCGGCGCCCCAGGTATGCCAGAAATGTTAGATGCAACATCTAGAATTACAACTCTTTGTAGACAACAAGGTATCGTAGTTGGACTCATGACAGATGCTAGGTTTTCTGGGGGATCAGTGGGATTAGTAATTGGTCATGTAGGACCAGAGGCGGCTCTAGGAGGCCCAATAGCCTTGATAGAAGACGGCGATGAGATCACTGTGGACCTAAACACTAACGAAATTAATTGTACTGAATTATATAACCCGTCAACTTTCAAAGACCGCAAGGACAACTGGGATAAAATCGTTAACTCAAACGATGGGATGCATCCATCTGTAGGAGTGGCGAATACTCGATTGCTTAACAGGATGCGCCGATCAGCTGTATCTGCAAAATATGGAGCAGGTATGCACCCCGGTAGAGAAATCTGGGTCAACGAACCCCGTAGTACAGTAAAAACCGATTTTATTCCATCTAATAAATATAGACCGAATAATGAAAGGGCTTTTTAATCACCTGCCGGAATTATGGAGATAGGGGGAATCGAACCCCCAACCTCGGCATTGCGAACGCCGCGCTCTCCCTATTGAGCTATATCCCCGTTACGAGCCATAAACAGTGGGATTCTATCAGTGTGCATCTTAGAGTTCAATAACGAAGTGAATAAGGAATGATGTTGACTACGACTCATACTGATAATAAAATTCGCATTATTAAACAGCAAGCAACTAGATTAAACCTGATATTAGTTCCTTCGAAAGGATTACATAAATGAAAATAGGCCTTATAGCAGATACCCAGGTTCCCTCCGCAGAACTCTCTCCTAATATCAAAAAGGCGTTCGATGGAGTAGATATGATACTACACGCAGGGGACATTATAATACCCAGATGTCTCGACATTCTGGAAGAGATAGCCCCAGTCACTGCTATCGAGGGCTCTATGTATGCTCAGTTCGAAAACGACGACAGAGTTGTTCAGGGCAAAAGAGTTGTTAGCGTTCAGGGTCACAAAATAGGAATGGTGCACGAACTTTCTATACCAGGGGCATCTGCTATGGAGGTACTTGCAGGAACTATAGAAAAAGCCTTTCCTAAAGACCTTTCTATATCAGACTGCATGGAAACACTCTTTGGAGAAAAAGTCGATATTGTACATTTTGGGATGTCTCACGAAACTATGGTAGAAGAACACGAAGGAATACTATTCGTGAATCCTGGAAGCCCGACCTGGCCCAATAACAAGGTTATGTTAGGAACAGTAGCCACATTAGATTTGAATAATGGCAGAGAAGTAGAAATAATCGAACTATCGAAGTTTGATTGAATTTATACAGGACATTTTTACCAGTCCCTCATTTTTTCATGGCCAAAGTGGGTTTTATCCTATCCATTATCTCTGCAATATGAAAATATCTGTTTAGCACATAGAAGTGTATCCCAGGAACTCCATGTTGTAACAAATCAATTGCCTGGTTAGCAGTATGCTCTATCCCTATCTCGTAAACCTTAGACTGATCACTAGAGGCATCTTCCAGTTTCTTCAGTAATTGCACAGGTATACTAGCTCCGCACATATTCGTAATCCTTTTTATTTGATCGATGTTCAATATGGGCATTAATCCTGGGACTATTGGTACATTTATGTCTAAAGATCTGCATAATGAAACAAATCTATAGAAATCTTCATTATCATAATAAAGTTGAGTTATTATTAAGTTCGCGCCGTTAAGAACTTTGTTTTTCAAGTTCACCAAATCACTCTGCAAATCTATAGCTTCTATGTGTTTCTCGGGATAACCTGCTACAGCTATGTCAAAACCACCGTGATTGACTATATGCGATACCATTTCACTGGCATGACCATATCCATTTTCAGGTTTAACAAAAGATGCTTGTCCCTTAGGAGGGTCTCCTCTCAATGCAACTATATTCTCTATACCATTGTCATGTATATCATTTAGTATTTTTTCTATTTCGACATTACTGGAACCAACACAAGTAATGTGATGGGCGGTATCAACTCCATACCGATTCCTGATCATAGAAGCAATTTCCAGAGTTTTCTCTCTGGTGCTACCCATAGCCCCATAGGTTACTGTTATGATAGAAGGGCTCAACGATATAAGTTTCGGCAAACGTTCTTCTAACTCTTTGATGCCCTTGTCCGTATTTGGAGGGAACAGTTCAAAAGATATAGAAGGAGAACTTCCTGTATATATTTCAGAGAATCTCATAACTAAAAATCAACATATTAAACGAGTTTGGTAAATTCATCAGGAATTTAATGAACATTCATTGCCAATATAGAGTTTCTACATTAAAACTCCCAGTATCACACCTCCAGCTATTGCAGATCCTAGAACACCTGCGACATTAGGACCCATAGCGTGCATTATCAAGAAGTTATCTGGATCTTCGTCTTGAGCAACTCTATGAGCCACTCTTGCGGCCATAGGAACGGCCGAAACTCCTGCAGCTCCTATCAAAGGATTTATTGTTCCCTTGGAAGCATAATACATGAGCTTCCCGAACATCAGCCCAGAAGTGGTAGCAATAGCAAACGCTCCCAAACCTAGCACAAAAATGCCCAAAGTTCTGGTTTCCAAAAAACTATCGGCACTCATCGTTGAACCAACTGTCAAACCCAAAAATATAGTTGTTACATTTATCAATTCATTCTGAGTAGATTTGGCCAACCGATCCACAACTCCAACCTCTCTAAGTAAGTTTCCGAACATTAACATACCGACTAATGGAGTTGCCTCAGGGGCAATAAGTGAAGTCAGTATAATGACAATAATTGGAAATGAAACTCTGGCTTTGTAGGAAGCTGATTTGGATGGGTAAGACATCTTGACCATCCTTTCTTTTTTGGTAGTCAAAAGTTTCATTATTGGAGGTTGTATTATTGGAACCATAGCCATATAGGAATAAGCCGCCACAGCTATAGGAGCTAGCAAACCTTCACCTGCCAATTTACTAGCCACATAAATTGTAGTCGGGCCATCAGCAGATCCAATGATACCTATAGCCCCTGCATTTTCAACGCTCCAACCTAACAACAAAGCTAGTATTAAAGCAGCGAATATTCCAAATTGTGAGGCAGCACCCAATAAAACTGTAACAGGTCTTTGAATAAGAGGCGTGAAATCGGTTAATGCCCCAACCCCCAGAAACATAAGCAAAGGAAATAATTCATTATCAAGTCCTGCAGTTCTTAATATACCTAGGAATCCATCATCGTCGGCAATTTTTGTACCAGGTAAGTTAGCTAATAAACAACCTATCGAAATAGGAACCAGAAGCAAAGGCTCATATTTTCGGGCAACACCCAGATACATCATGACCAAAGATATGCCTATCATAGCCAGACCACTGATAGTGACTTCGGAGAATGCTACAAAAATGTCCTCCGGCATAGTTAAGAACCTCCTATGCCCTTAGGATCATAAGGTTTGTATGATCTGGAACCATATGCACTTGGTCGGGAACCTTGACTATTCCAAAACGAATTTTGACTTTCTTTGTTCCAAGCCCTGGATTCTCCGTCATTAGAGGCATTTGCTATCGTAACTACTTTATCCTCTTCCATAGTCAAATACATTCCGACCGCGATAGCAGCTATTCTCGATCCCAATCCTTTATCTGCGGGAACGCTGTAATTCATATCAATGCGATTAAATGTTTCCGCCGATTCCATAACATCTGCAGATTTGGAGTCAACTTCGTCAGCAATCTCTTCTCCTGGGAATATTTTATTCAGAACCAGAAGTATGATCATGAAAACAACTAGTGTCAAGAATACTAGTCCCATGCCGATCCCAGATATGTATATTCCCTCATTTATATTGTCAGTCATAATCTTTTTCTATCTATACACCCTTTAAGCTATCGACGGTCTCTTCCGCCACATCACTAATAAACCTATATGATTTAAGTTCTTTCCCAATAGTACTAAAGAGAAGAGCATACAACAAATCTTGTAATTCTTTATTAGTGTCTCTATCTATATTTAAAATTGAAACATGGTGGTAATCAGATCTTTGAAAAAACCGTAATACCTTCAATGAGGTCAAGGATAATGAAAAAATTCTGACGTTAAAAGGATTACAAGAATCACATATAACACCTCCTCTATCAGGACAGAATCTGTGGGAATTCATAACTATCTCTTTTCCACAATCAACACATTGATAGAGTTCAGGCATAAATCCTGATGAACCTAACAATTTGATCTGAAAATACGGTATGAGATTATCATTTTTGTCGTTTGCCAAATCCTTTAGAGTATCTAACAATAACAAATATATGTCATTATTTGATTGACTTTCATTGGTGATGGCATCTACTAAATCCAATATGTATAGCGCTTTAGAAAGCTTAGTTAAATCCTCGCGTATTATCCGAAACGAATCTATACATTCGGCTTGATTGATCAAATCTAAATTATGACCCTTTGTCAAAAGAAATGAGGTCAACATCACTGGTTCCACATGACCCCCAATTCTGCTCTTTAGCTTTCTTGCACCTTTGACTATAGCTCTGACTTTTCCTCTGTTTGGGGTAAATAAACTAAGTATATAATCAGTCTCTCCTAGAGGGTAATGCCTCAGGATTATACCCTGAGTTTTATAAATTTTCTCACTATTGCTCATGCTATATATTGGTATTAAATCTCTTTCCTGTCATCCAACGCTCTACTCAAAGTCAACTCATCGGCATACTCTAGATCTCCACCAACTGGCAGACCTCTCGCTAACCTTGTGACTTTATTGACAATTGGTGAAAGTAATTTATGTATGTACATCGCGGTACTTTCACCCTCTAAACTGGGATTAGTTGCAAGAATTATCTCCTCTACTGACCCATCTTTAAGCCTATTCAGGAGTTCCCTTATTTTCAAATCTTCAGGGCCTATGCCACTAGCAGGAGAAATAACACCATGAATCACATGATATGTACCTTTATAGACTTGTGTGCGCTCCAACGATAAGACATCCAATGGTTCCTCTACCACGCAAATTCTAGATTTATCTCTACTGTCGTGTGAGCAAAGATAACACGGACTAATTTCGGTTATATTTTGACAGATATCACAGAATATAACTCGATCTTTAATTGCCAATATAGACTCAGCAAGGGATTTTGCCTCCTCCTCAGGCATCCTGATCAGGTAGTACGCTAACCGTTGGGCACTTTTAGGACCTATGCCTGGAAGCCTATTAAATTCCTGTATTAACCTGGACAGCGGAGCAGCAACGGAAGGAAGAAACTCGTAATTCATCGATTAATTCAGCCTCTCTTTGCTATGTAAGCCCTGGTATATTCATTCCACCCGTTATAGAACTAAAGCTTTTTTGAGCTAAATCTTGGGCTTTATCGATAGCTTCATTTGTTGCCGCCATAACTAAATCCTGCAACATTTCAATATCATCTGCTACATCCGGAGAAATCTCTACAGACTGAATCTTGAGTTTCCCAGTGATAACAACTTTTACGACACCACCACCGGCTGTTGCTTCTACTAATGCACTGTCCAATTCTTCTTGGGCTTTGGCTAATTTAGCTTGAAGCTGTTGGGCCTGTCTCAACATGTTTTTATTCATACTTACTTCTCCTGTTCTGATTCCACTTCAATAATAGCACCTAAAGCCCTCGCTGTCTGAACAAGATGCCCAGAAGGACCATTAGAATAACCTTCTTTTTGATCCATCATAATCAAACTCAAGTCATACCTTATTCCGGTTGACTTCTCTATTATATCGATCAGTGATCTTCTTACATCCGGATTATCTATTTCTCCTTGGAGTCGTTCCAAATTAGAACGACTCTTGAAAACCAAGAATAGTGTCCCATCCTCAATATATCTATTTTCGGTGCCCAGCAAAAGGGATCCTATATTATATTTAAATTTTAAGTGTCTAGTAGCCGACCTTATTGACGTCCAATCCGATTCTGTCAGTTCATTTGCTCCAACATGCGAAACTTTTAGTACTGGCTCTTGATTATCTTCAACAGGATCACTGACTTCTCTAGTCGAATCTATCTGGTTTTCATTCTCTCTTGACAGATCTTGGAACGACTCCGGGTTATATTGACTTGCCTCAGGAGAATCATCAGTACTTACCCTATGATAATTATCAACAGATTCAGTAGGTTCTTTGACAATTACTCCTACTTCAATATTTTCTATTTCTTGATCACTCTTCTCAACAGAACCTTCGTGGGGCAAGTCTGGAGGTAATGATTCTACCACGGTGATTTCACTCTGTGTCGAAACTTCATCGGTATATAGAATTTTTTCGCTAACATTCATACAACTTTCCACCAAAGCTGTTTCCATAAATAATGTGTTGGGTCCATAAATATTTTGAGTGGCTGATTCAAATATTTTTAATGTTCTCAAAATATGCTCCAAAGGCACCGATCCAGCTATTCCCTTTATCTTAATGATAATCTCAGGCGCTTGGTCCACTATATTGTCAACTCCTGATTTTACTAGAAGTAAGTTCCTTAAATGGTCTACTACTTGCCTCTGGAACCGATTAATGTCTAAACCTTTTTCAGATATCTCATTTATAGTCAAAAGAGCCTCTTTGACCTGACCGGACAAAGAACGCTCTACAAATTCTAGGGCTACAGAATCATCACCAATTGCAAATATATTTCTAATATCTTCTACTCTTATGTTAGAGTCACTGGACACACTTAGCTGCTCCAGGAGATTAACGGCATCTCGTAGACTACCCGAAGAATTCCTGGCAATAGAAACTAACGCGGATGATTCAATAGTTATCTGCTCCTTTTCGCTGATATCTGTTAATCTTTTCAGAATATGATCTTGAGAAATCCTATGGAAATCAAATCTTTGACACCTAGATGCAACAGTACCTAGAATTTTTTGAGGCTCTGTAGTTGCCAGTATGAATACAACATGAGGAGGTGGTTCCTCCAATGTTTTTAGGAAAGCGTTGTTAGCAGCATCTGTCAATTGTTGGGCTTCATCTATAATATAAACTTTATGAGAGGATTCCGTCGGAGCAAAGTTCACTCTCTCGCGTAATTCCCTGATGTCGTCTATTCCCCTGTTACTAGCTGCATCTATCTCGAACAGATCTAAAGATTTGCCTTCATTGACGTTGATACAAATCCTACAACTATTGCATGGTTCTCCACCTGAAGATTGTTCACATGTAATAGCTTTGGCTAGAATCCTAGCAGTACTAGTCTTACCTGTTCCCCGAGGCCCACAAAACAGATACGCATTCGATATTTTGCCCTGTAAAACAGCTTGATGCAAAATTCTTGTTATGTGTTCCTGCCCTATAACATCATCCAGTGTTTGTGGGCGCCATTTTCTGTATAAAACCTGATCCACAATTACCATTCCTATAGTGTCAAAGTAGCAAGTAATTCCTCTTGCCGAGACCACATCTCTATCTCATTGTCGAACCTGTCATGGTCATATCCCATAAGATGTAAGGTTCCATGAACTATCAGCATTCTAATCTCTGATTTTACAGTATCCTTCCTCTGACGAGCTTGATAAATCGCCCTTGGGTAAGAAATTACGATCTCTCCATATTTATTGAAGTTTGTCTCGGGGTACACGAATTCTTCAGAAATATTTGTTGTGCTATCACAATTATCCCAAAGCAAAAATGAGAGAACATCAGTCGGTTCATCCATGCCCCTATATTCCAAATTTAGCCTCTGAAGGGTTTCATCATCAGCTATCACCAAACTAACTGCAAATGATTTTCTGTCGTCACTCAAATCTAATGTAGATTCCAATGTTTTCGTAAGCCAAGAATTTGATATTCTACGTCTAAAAACGTCGAAAACTTGTACGCTAGTCCTTTGAAACAAGGGAGAAGCCAAATCTGTCCCTCAACTGCATAAGCAAATACTGCTAGAATAATATCATAGAGGTCCCAGCCCGTACAATAAAATCTGGGCATTTACTACCTGTTGGAGTGATAACGGAAATTACCACGGCATCAAACTATTGTACTAATCAGCAAGTTCAACAATCTGAATACTTCGATTAGTTTCAAGGGGCCCTGACACTATTTGATATACTCCAGATGGCCAAAAAATCTCTATTTTTTCAACTTGTACAGACTCACCAAGACCAAAATAGAGAGGTAATATACTTTGCGACAAGTAACCTGATTTTCCATCCATAAATTTCGTATATACTTCCCCTTCAGAATACACTTTTACCGTCGAACCGATTCCATTTGTGTTGGCATTAATACCTACCAAATCAACCTTAATATAGTTCACTGTGGTTTCATCACTCAAGTTACTAGTTAGAACCATTGGAATACCATTAAAATCGCTGACAACTATATCTAAATCTCCATCCAAATCTATATCAAAGACCACAGAAGACCTGGAACCATGCGCGCCCCAAACTATGTTGTGATCTATCAAGTTACCTTTTACACAATCCTGATGATCAAAATCATTCTCAGAGCAATCTAATACGAACCAAGGCGTTGCTGTATTCCTTCCAAGTCTGGGCTCTATTCCTAGAATAAATTCGCTGTTTCTGAACGTCTCTCCTTGCTCATTTAGAAAAACACTATTGGTTGCATATCTGAACGGATAATTCATACTAGCCGTGACAAATATGTCATCATATCCATCAGCGTTTAAGTCTCCAACACTGGGACCCCACGGCCAATAATTCTCCAGAGATAAATCATCGGATACTTCTTCATAAAACCCTAGTCCAGAATACCTATAAAAGGCGTTACCAAATATACTGTTACCCCCATCCATTAAAAACCGATCTGACCATTTAACTCTTGATTTAAACCTCTCCCTCGAAGGTTCTATATTTTCATACATGTCCGAGTGCATATCCGTTACGTATAAATCTAGATAACCTTCATTATCATAATCAAACACCTTAACGCCCATAGATCCCCAAGGGGTTTTACCAAAAATGTCAGGATCCTCCTCAAAATACATACCCGCAATATTGCGATAGTATTTGTCGTTGCCCTGCATGTTCAAAACATACAAATCCAACCAACCATCTTCATCAACGTCTAGAATAGTCGCATCTCCAGACCAAGTATCATCTATTAAGCCGGATTCTTGCGTAACATCGAGGAAAACACTATGCCCAACATTTTTAAACAACTTGTTGTGCTCTGTTCTTTCTGGTTTTGTATGACCGGTGAAAGCGTCTGGAAAACCGGAGTAAAAATTATACTTGCCACTTTCATAATCTTTTAATCCTTCTGATACCTCGATATATCTTTCTTCATCTGTCGTGTATTGACCAACATTGGTCAAAAAAAGATCCAAAAGACCATCGTTATTGTAATCAAAGAAAACAGAAGCTGAAGAATGTCCTTGATATCCTAGCCCGGACTGCTCTGTAATGTCGTTGAATTTTCCAGAACCGTCATTCTGAAACAACTTATTACCGAACCGTGTACTAGTTACATAGAGATCTGGAAACCCATCATTGTTTATATCTGCAAAAGATGCTGATACACTTACTCTGTCATCCATGGCAACTCCAGCATAGTGAGTAATATCTTCAAATTGACCTTGTCCCAGATTTCTCCAGAGCTGATTCGATCCGATTTGATTAACAAAATAGATATCATGCAAACCGTCAGAATCTACGTCAGCAACTGCTAGACCGTTACCGTGGTCGTAGTGAACCGGTTTATATGTCTTCCCCGCATCGTCCACTATTCTATGCTTGAAATCGATACCTGTTCGCTCCAAAACATTTGTAAAATAGAATGCACAAAATACTTTAAAACTTGGTGAGTAACCAATTTGATCATACCTACGATCCATCAGCCAAGATGTATCCAACAAATCCGTTGGGTTCACATAAATATCTGACGGTATGTTCTGGGTTTGATTAGGAGGGTCACATCGAATCTGATCTGATTTAATATCATCATACTTAACATCAAGAATATCTCTATTATCACATCCGGACAAAATAATCGTACAAATTAAAATATGCACTGCCAATAAGGATTTAACGTATGAAATCTTATTCATCTTTTGTTCTCTCAGATATAACTACAGAAAGTAAGTAATATTATTTGTTTGATGAAATATATGAACCACTCTCCTGAATTGATATGGTTTGGTTCACATCAATATCATTAATCGTCTGAACAATACCACTTGGCCAGTCAACCTTAATGGATTTTATAGAATCAGATTGGCCTAAACCGCAAATAAGTTGAGTTCCATTGCCTCCGAGATATCCAGTGCCGCCTTTTATCTCGAAAACCTGTCTATATGTTTTCTCTACATCAGACCTTGATATCGTGATCCGTGATCCTATACCCTTACTGTTGCTATCACTACCCACCAGATTTATTATCACCCAATTATTTGATTGACCAACGGTATTCTTATACAGACGGTTTTTGTTGTTGTTATTAACCACATATATATCTACAGATCCATCTCCATTGAAATCTCCTATACCGGTGCCTCTGCCAACGAACTCGTCACCAATACCTGATAACCTAGTTACGTCAGTAAAACCACCATTTCCGTCATTTTCATACAAAACATTGGGTTCATTTATGGACTTACCTGTAGATGCTCCATCTTCTACAGCTCCCCCTACAAGTCCGTTAGTAACATAAATATCCAAAAATCCATCGTTGTTATAATCTATAAAACCAGTAGCCCAACCAATATTATGGTCTCCTACGCCCAAGTCAAATGCCACTTCAGTAAAAGTGCCATCTCTATTATTGTTCCAAAGATAATTATCATTGTAATTGGTCCAATAAACGTCCAGCCAACCATCATTGTTATAATCCCCTGAATCTATACCCATACACTCCCCTAGAACAAAAAGCCCGGCTTCCTTGGTCACATCTTCAAACAAGCCACTACCGTCATTTCGGTACAATGGGCTAACTCCTTGGTCATTACATTCTAAAATATCTTGATCCCCATCGTTGTCATAATCAAACCACAATGAAGAAAATGTCATACCTGACTGAACCAATTTGCCCCCAGCCCACCTATAAGTAAGCAACCCTTGTTCGCCGCTTATCCCCACCTCACTAGCAACATCTATAAACGTTCCGTCACCTCTGTTTTTGTACAAAACGTTGGGATCTCCCCAACCCTGTCTGTCTTCACCATATATGCCGTAATTTGCCACATATAAATCCAACTGACCATCGGAATCGTAATCCACCCAAGTCGCACTTGCTCCATGGGCAATATACCCTACACCAGCTTCGGCCGTAACATCCGAGAATGTGCCGTCACCGTTATTCCTATACAAAATATTTGACTCATAGGCTTTGTGATCTACGGAAGACCACTGGTCATCACTATGACAAACCACGTAAAGGTCGAAGTCATGATCATTGTCATAATCACCCCATGCCACACCATAGGTGTTGCAATCGCCATTTACGCCTGCATTCTTGGTAACGTCCGAAAAAGTGCCATCCCCATGATTTTTGTAAAGAATGTTTTGAGTTTTAGAACCCACGTATAAATCAATATCCCCGTCCCCATCATAGTCAGCCCATGCAGTTCCCGGTCCAAACCCCTGCTTAAAATCTTGTTCAGGTCCTCCCAAAACACCCGCATGTTTGGCAACATCATCAAACCAAACGGTAGCTCCTATAGATGCCTGATGGATTAAATTATTTCCATCGTTCGTGTCCTGTCTTAAAGAAACCTCGTATATTCCAGGAACGTCCGGAACTACAACAGGTTGTTCCAAGAAAATTTCCTGATTATAAAAACTTGAGCTTTCAGGAGCTGAAACGATGTGCCAATTGCCAAGAAAATCTGAGGAATCCAACAGTCTCTCTAAATGGAATGGAATACCGACCGGTATTTCGATTGTTACCTGAACAGTATCAATTTCTTGACTATCCGAGAAACAACCATACGACGAGAATACCAGCGAACTCAACAAAATAAACATTACAAAACGTCTAAATTTAATCATAATTAATCAACACTTTAATTGAAAATGCCCTCTATGGCCATCTATAACGAAAATGATCCAAACATCAGAACTTACTCGTGCCTCTCAACCAAATCCAAGAATTCTGCATGAGTAGCAACTTGACTTACTTTTCCTATGAAATCAGCCAGGGAATCACTAGAATTCCTTATCTGATCCAATTGAGAGGCAATTGGACTGATAGAAGCAGGGTGATCACCATAAGTACCATTAAAGGCAAAATAAGCTTGATTAAGTTTGCGAAAATAATATCCATTATCGTTTATAACTGTTTGCCTCTCATTCATATATAATTCAGCTAGTTCTACTTGCCCTTGATTCAACAACTCATCAACTTTTATCCTAGTTTCACGCAACTCTTTTCTTAAGTCAAACTCATGGGTTATTGCTGGCAAATTTTCTTCTGCATCTGAGTTAACTCGTTCCGGAAACTTTCTGTAAGCTTTTAAGCCTACCTCTTCTCCAAACATACTAGCTACGGTCTCATTTATGGAAGTCATAGTGGAATCTGTCCAATATTCTCTGCCCAAAGGTTTAAAAAATAGATACTGATGTAACCATTCGTGTGCTGTAATAATCAAAAATGATTCCAAGGATTTATCTGGGGGTAATATCGATGGATAAGTAGCTATACCACCTAAATCCAGTATTAATGCAGATAGGTCGAATTGCTCGGTAATGACATCCTCTAATTCCTCCATTTCATTCACTGCTATATCGGTTTTTAGTAAAACTGTTTCAATAAGATCTATTCGATCTCTAGTGGAAACAACTAACAATTTAGGAGGTTCCTGGATCGTAATATGAACCGGTGGGAAATGAATCTTGATTCCGCTCAACGGTTGGAAGTAACCGATATTTTCTTCATCTAATACCTCCGATACTTTTCCTTCAATAATGTCCTCTAAGGATTCTCGGATAGATTGAATGTCTCTATCATGCAATATATTTACCAGGGGTTCGTGAACCACGGAGTGATTAATGCTGTTTTCTTCAGCATGTAATGCCTCAAGATATTCATATACAAAATCATCAGCATCTACCAAAACATCAGAATCGTTAAATTTGACTCTAACCTCATATAACCACTTACTAAATATGTTTCGGATTTCCCAGTCTGATAAAGAAAATAGATAAGGAGCAGATACTTCTTCTACAGGGGTTAAATAAAGTGAACCTTTACCCGTCATTATCACGAGCAACAATATCAAAAAAATTATTGGTCTGCCTTTTGATCTGAAGAACAACAATATGTCACCTGTCAAAACCTACAAGTAAACCACTGATACTGGCACGATGCAATTCATATATTTTGTGCTATTCACACATTAATACAACGACTAAACGAGAAGAAGTGAATCAAGAAGGCATGAAAACACTCAAAGCGTGATATATAAAACCATATACTTAGAGCTGGGCCAGTAGGAACTAAACACTACCAACAGTAGTGCCTTCTTTGGCTATGTTAACCAAATTGGCAAAAGTCCCAGAGTCTCGTACAGCAATATCAGCTAGTATCTTACGATCTACTGAGACACTGGCTTTACTGAGACCACTTATAAATTCACTATAAGACATGCCACACTCTCTAGCAGCAGCATTGATACGAGTTATCCAGAGCCTTCTCATATCACCTTTTCTTTCTCTCCTATGCCTATATGCGTGACTGAAAGCGCTAAGGAATGACTCCTTGGCTTTCCTATACAAATTGTGCCGGCCACCTCGATGACCTTTCGTCATCTGAAGAAGCCTTTTATGTCTATGTCGAGCAGTTACGCCCCGTTTAATTCTTGACACTTGAAAACTCCAAATCTACACGTAAGGCAAAAGCTTATGAATTCTTTTGACATCTGCTGGACTGATTTCATGTTTCTGGTGAAAAAGACGATGAACTCTCATAGGTTTCTTACGCCTCAAATGGCTCCTATGCCCCTTCATTCTTAAGATCTTGCCAGATCCAGTAACATGAAATCTGGATTTGGCTCCTTTATGAGTTTTTAATTTAGGCATTAGCTACTGTCTCCACTTCTCTCTCGTTATCACTTTTGGACTTTTGACCAAGAGGAGCGATCACTATGCTAAGCCGCCGGCCTTCCATACTGGGTGCTTTTTCCAACTTGGCTTCTTCCTTAAAGGTCTCAGCTGCTTTGCGGAGTAATTCTACTCCTAGACTTTGGTGAGTTATCTCTCTACCTCTGAACATAACTGTGAGTTTTACTTTGGACCCTTCACCAAGTAATTTTCTTACCATACGTGTTTTTGCCTCTAAATCATGTCCGCTGATCCCTGGTCTAAATCGCACTTCTCTCAGAAGATTAACTTTTTGGTTTTTTCGTCCTTCTTTTTCTTTCTTATTTTGTATGTACCTGAACTTACCATAATCCAACAATCTACACACAGGTGGTTGCGCTGCAGGTGCGACTTCAACTAAATCCAAACCCTTGTCTCTAGCAAGCTGAATCGCGTCCGCTATAGAAAGAGTTCCGAGTTGCTCTCCAAGGTCATCTATAACTAAGACCTCAGGAACTCTGATCCGTTGATTTATTCTATATTCTTTTGGTATAAGCTTCCCCTACAATATTACAAATGTTCAGGCATTACGGGTAATGTCCGACTATATCATATGAACCTGTGTCAGTCAAATAAATAATGCATCAACACTACTGGATTATTGTTCTATTCTAGTTTCAAGATATTCGTAATCCAATTCAAGCCCCAAACCTGGTCGATCAGGTAGTTTGATGACACCATTTTTTATTTCTACCGGTTCTTTAAACAGCTTTTGTACCTGTTCCTGTGGGCCAGTGAATTCTTCGGAATACTCATGAGGTCTAACAGCATTGGTCACGGTAGAATAAATGTGTAAACTAGCCATTGAGTTAGGACCAACATTAGGACTATGAGGCATAAGAATTTTATGGTGGACTGCCGCTAGTTCAAAAACTCGTATCATTTCTGACAACCCACCTACCGCCAACACATCCGGCTGAAGTATATCTGGATTACCAATTTGAATTAAATCTCTAAATTTCCATGAAGAGATTTCGCCTTCTCCAGACGAAACAGCACAATCCAAAGCGTCTACAACCTGTCTAAGTCCATTAAGGTCTTCGGGTGCCAAAGGTTCCTCGAAATGGGCTATTCCTAGATCCTCAAACTTTCTCCCTTGTTCAATCGCCGTAGGTACAGAATAACCTCTATTAGCATCAAAGCTTAATGCACAGTCATCAGGCAACCATTCTCTGCATTTTTCAAATATAGCAAAATCTTTTTTTGGATCCGCATCCTGCCTATATTCCCTCCAGTCCATACGAACCTTGAAAGATCTAAATCCTTTGTCATATCCTTCTTGAATTTCACTGAGCATCTCTTGAGGCGTTTTTGTCCATCCATTCCCCCTACTCCAATACAATGGTATCTCAGTTCTAGCAGCTCCACCTAATAATTTGTATATAGGCATCCCTGCTGCTTTGCCCATGATATCCCAAAGAGCAACGTCTATTGATCCTACAATCCTCGAAGGAAATCTGGAGGCCCTTTGGCCATCACCTAAAGATAAGATCTCCCATATTCTTCTGGGCTGACATGGATCTAATCCAACCAAAATAGGCTTAATAACATCATTAACATACGTCCTATGTAATGAGGGATGAAGGCCCCTGGAACCTTCTGCTATACCAGTTATACCCGCGTCAGTATGTATCTGGTATAACAAATTACCTGAACCACCACCCAAACTCGTTAAATGAGTGTCCTCTGGAGGTTTTAGTACATTTACTTGTATATCGGTTATCTTCATCGCTACTCCTTACAACATAAACAGAGCTATCGAACAGTCTACATTTTACAATCATTTTATATAGTATGGTACCCAGAAAAACTTTGATATAAAATGATCTGGTTTCGATCAGTTTAATCATACGAAACAATTTCAAATAACATATAACATGAGTAGAGAATTAAAAATTGAATATTAATGAATTATTCATGATTGCCGTGATATGGACTCACGCTATAGCAGCCACAACATGGCTGGGAGGTAGTATTTTCTACATATTCGTCTTCAAACCGCAACAAGAAAAGTTTTTGGAATCTGGCAATCCATTGTTAATAGCATTGGCAGAACAATTCAGAAGCATAATTGGTACCTGCATAGTAGTACTTATTGCCAGTGGCACTTTATTACTATTTGATAGGATTACTGACCCATCTACCACCCCAACATACATAGCTGTCTTAGCAACAAAAATAGTGTTAGCAACTTGGATGTTTACCATAGCTAGAAGAAGATGGAGATCCTCTAAAAACAATGATGGGAATATAGTTAGAGGCAACGTTATAACAAAGCTTTATGGGATGTCTACAGGCATAAACCTTACACTAATACTGGGCATTCTGATATTCTTCCTTTCAGATATTCTTAATGCGCTTTTCATACAAGGTTTATCCGGCAAATAAAATATTTAGCAATTAATATATAGCGAGAATGTAATATGAAAAAAGATATATTAGATATACTAGCCTGCCCAGAATGTAAAAATAGTTTATTACTTCATATTGAAGAAGAGGATGAAGTGGAAGTGATTACAGGAACATTGGAATGTCCGGAATGTGATCAACAATACCCTATAACAAATGCTATCCCTAATCTAATCCCTTCAGATCTGCGTGAATAGTTTCCCCAATTCTGACAATATGATCTGCATCAGGAAGCCTTTCTAAAAGATCCGATACAGGAATCCTCAACAATGGGTGGAGGAAATCTGGTTCAATTTCTTCTAGTGGTGTCAAAACAAAATTACGTTCGTGCATCCTAGGGTGTGGTATTTGCAACTGAGGAAAATCAACTAAAACTTCACCATAGGACAAGATGTCTATATCTATAATTCTCGGACCGTTCTTGAACATAGGAACACGACCCATGTAAGATTCCAACGCCTGAATCCGTCCTAGCAATTGAAGCGGTTCCATAGTGGTTTTTATAGAACAAACTACATTTAAAAAATATGGTTGAGCTAAGAAACCTGCAGGCTTGGTACTATAAACTGAAGAAATAGCAAAGAGAGAAGCAAACTTATTTATCTCTAAAATGGCACTGCGTATGTTGCTATACCTGAAACCCAGATTAGAACCTATGGACAAATAAACAAGAACCATAAATACAACCTAATTACGCAATCATATCTCTAACAATGGCATCGCTCATTAAGGACACTCTCTTCATCTCTCTCACATCATGTACTCTAACAATATCAACTCCATTAGCTATAGATATTGCTACCGTTGCTCCTGTACCTTCCAAACGATCATCTACCGGTAAATCTAAAACTAAACCTAACGTGGATTTCCTAGAAGTACCAATCAAAACTGGAAATCCCATGGCTTTGATTTCGCCAAGCCTTCTTATCAATTGTAAATTCTGAGAAGGCGTTTTTCCAAATCCTATTCCTGGATCCAATATTATATTCTCTTCTCTTATACCTGAGTCAATTGCACATTCTATACTTTTATTTAAACTATCTATCACATCGGGAATCAAATCGGAATATTCAAAACCGTCTTGGTTGTGCATCAAAATAACAGGAACACCGCCATGGGATACTATCGAGGCCATAGAGATATCGTGTTTTAATCCCCAAACATCATTTATCATAGCTGCTCCTGCATCAATAGCTTCCTCTGCTATTTTGGGTTTGTAAGTATCAACGCTGATTGGGATAGAAAGGTTTGATACCAAATTCCTCACTACAGGAATCACACGTCTCCGCTCCTCCTCCAAATCTACAGGAATTGAACCGGGTCTAGTTGATTCACCGCCAACATCAATTATATCTGCTCCATCATTCTGCAATTGTAATGCTTGTTCCAAAGCTAAACCAATGTCATTGCCAACTCCGTCACCTGAAAATGAGTCAGGAGTAACATTGAGTATACCCATAATGTAAGTTCTTTTGCCCCACTCTATAGATAGTGAACCACACTTAGTCACGTACTTCATAGAACCACCGGATTGTTTTTTATTATTTATCGATTGTCTAGATATATTTGCGACAAATCTACGTTTTCCATTTTCCTATCTAGGTGCGTAGAAAATTGATCCTTTATAATTTCCTTAACATCTACTTCAGAAAAACCCATACCTGTTAAATTACTTAAAGATGTAACTTTTTCCTCAGGATTGCCACAAGGAATTATATGTTGGTAGTAAGTTAAATCCGTGTTTATATTTAGAGCGAATCCATGAGTAGTAATGCCCCTACTGACATTCAGACCAAGAGACGCTATTTTGGAATCATTCACCCATATACCAGTACAATTTTCTTTCCTATAGCCTCTGACTCCAAGCACAGCTAACGTACTTATGGTTATTTCTTCCAGAAAATTAACGAAGGCGGAGACTCCACCCATATTCCTGACATCGAATATTGTATAGGCTATAATCTGACCTGGGCCATGGTATGTGACTTCTCCACCTCTATCCACATTATGAACAACTATATTGTTTAGTTCTAAAAATGAATCATCAACCAAAATATCAGATAATTTACCTCTACGCCCTAGAGTGTAAGTATGGGGATGCTGTACCAAAATCAAACAATCGGTTAACTCATTCTGATACCGTAATTTTGCGATAAATTTCTGTACCGACCACGTGTCCATATACCCCATAGTCTCAAGGTCAACTAGTAAACATGGATTGTCCATAATTCAATACCCTGATGCCATATTAAATGCTACACACCATGAAGAAAGTAAACAGTAGGTTCATCTGTAAAAATTGGATCTTTGACACCACCTGACATTACAAACTGCCTAGCTCTCTCTAGTTCATCCCATTCAATAAGAATCAAAACCTCCCATGGGTCATCTCCGCTACGGAATACCTGAGCGTCTCCTATAGCGCCAGCCTCTGCACGTGCACCGGCATTATCATCAAACCCGGGTCTCCACTTAGCATAACTTTCTACTTTTGCCCTTAGCAATAAATGAGCCAACTCATCACCTCCGTATGTTTTTATTAATACAATCGCAATCAGTAATTAAACCTGAGAATCCGTCATCAATATTTGCACAAACAATTATGAATTCAATCTAGCTTCTCTTTGAGCACGGGTTTCCCTTGGCCATGTACGTTTTAGATCATCTGAAACGTTCACAACCAACTTGCCGAAGTCACTAATTTCCATCTCCACTTTGTCACCATCTTGAAGTGGTCCCAGCTCAAGATGATTTGTACCACAAGAAATCACATCTCCGGGTTCTAAAGTATTCACCCAACTCACCCATTCTATAACCTCAGGTATCTTATGGGCCATGTCACAAGTATTGTAATTCTGCCTCAATTCACCTTGGACGCTCAATTTAACTTGCAAGCTATCCGCATCTTCAACTTCATCTGCCGTAACTAATACCGGACCCATAGGACCAAATGTATCCCAAGATTTTCCTATGAAAAAACTATCTTTCCCATTTGGTCCAGTACCTCTGCAAGAAACATCTATAAAATTAAGATATCCAAAAATATGGTCACGAGAGTTTTCTGCCCTTACTAACTTAGAATCCTTACCAATAACTAACGCTAGTTCAGCTTCATGTTCAAAAATTGTGGCCTTGTCACTAGGTAAGACAACAGTATCTCCATGACCTATAACGCTACTGGAACTCTTATTGAAAGCGTTTATCGGTGGTCGTTCCGTAACACTAGGATCTTCCATATAATTAACAGCCATACAAATTAACCTGGGAGGTCTCGGTAGTGGGGGTCGTAACCTTAACTGATCTATATGAGATCCGTTACCAGTAGCCTGTAATTTCTCAAGAGCACCCCTATGTTTATCGAAATTACTAATTAGTTTATTCATCATATCCTGAGGCGACGAGTATTGGATACTGTTAGAAACATCAGAAGCATCCACCACCAAATCATCTCTGATCACACCTAACCTAAAATCATCCCCAAACAATACAAGTCTCATAGCTTCCTCCATACATAAAGAAACACGATATATTTCGTCCATTATATATTTTTAACAGTCAACATACCACACAAAAAGTTTAAAATGCACTGCCCAAGAAGACATTCATGAAAACAATTAAACACACAAAAGGAGAATGTAATCGTAGATCGTAACGCTACTCGCTACAAATCACTTTTGACACCAACGGTTCAAATTAAAAACTATTAAAAACCAAGTGAGGCGCTCCACTGTAGGAGACGCCTCACTAATATAATCTAATTATTAAGCTTATTTGGCCCTAGTCAACCTCCAGCCATGGCTGGTATGAAATGTACTTCACTATTCTCGTTAACTTTATCTAACATACCTAGATTTGAAGTTTCTCCGTCTATGACAACGGCTATGGCAGGATCTATTTCATTATTAATGCAGAGAACATCCTTCATTCCTGGATATTCCTGATCCAGATTATTAACTATTTGTCGAACCGTAGCCCCCAGGACTTGGACTCTTTCACGTCCTCCTGAAAACCTCTGCATTCTGGTAGACATCCATACTTCTGCCATATTTTTCCTTATATACTATGTGATCAATTAAGCTTTCTTATCAGACATTTCGTGCAGAACACGCCCTGGAGACATCGGAAGGTGAGTCATTCTAGTCCCAGTAGCATCCTCTATAGCGTTTGCCACAGCTGCCATACAGGGAACCAAGGAAACCTCACCAACGCCCCTCAACCCGTATGGTTGCCCAGGGTTGGCAATTTCAACCAAAACAGTGTCAATCATTGGAAGATCCAGGCTTATTGGCATTCTATAATCCAAGAAGGTTGGATTCATCATTTGACCATCATCATTGTAGAAATACTCTTCATTTAAAGCCCAACCGATGCCCTGCACAGACCCACCTTGTACCTGACCCTCAACATAAGATGGATGAATAGCTTTTCCAACATCTTGAATGACAGTATATCTTAGTATCTGGGTTTTGCCGGTTTCCGGGTCGACTTCAACATCAACTATATTCACTGCCAGAACAGGTCCAGCCCCACCTGGGTTCAAATTCGCTCTTCCAGTAATTGGACCGCCAGTGGCATTTAATTTAGATGCCAATTCTTTGAATGTCATTGTCAACTCTTGGTCGGATTTACTCCTGACTGAACTTCCTTCATACTCCACTTCGTCAGCAGGTACTTCCCATATCTTGGCAGCTCTCTCTATCATTTGCTTCTTTACGTCTTCTGCAGCCAAATAACATGCAGTGCCAATTTTTTGAGTCACTCCACTGCCACCAGCACCAGTGCTATACCCAATAGAATCCGTATCCCCAATGGAAGGCCTTATGTCTTCAGATGCTAGTCCTAAGGCCTCCGCAACATGCATGGCAGCTGTAGTTCTACTGCCCCCAATATCAGGAGCTCCCTCTACCAAACTTATCGATCCATCGGGGTTTACACTTGCTATGGCGCTAGCGGGTCCAGAACCATTTCCCCAGTATCCCGCAGCAATCCCTCTGCCCCTTAGCATACCCTCATTGGGAGTGCCTATAGGATCAGAGTAATGTGGATGTTGTTTACTGGCTTCTAAAGTCTCTACAAATCCTACTTTGGAAAATACTGGACCTGTTATCTGCCTTGTTCCTTCTTTGGCAGAGTTAAGCAACCTGAATTCAACAGGGTCCATATCCAATTTTTGACAAACCTCATCTATAACTTGCTCAACCGCAAACGCCGCCATAGGAGCTCCAGGAGCCCTATACGCCGCTACTTTGGGTGTATTAGCAAGCACATCAAAACATTCTATATATCCATTAGCTATGTCGTACGGTGCAAACATACAACGAGCCCCACCACCAACAGACGAACCAGGGAATGCCCCGGCTTCATACATGAGATGGGCTTCTGCAGCTGTTATGCGACCATCTTTAGTAGCCCCGATCTTGACAACCATGTCACCACCAGATGTAGGACCTGTGGATGTAAACACTTCAGTCCTAGTCATAACAATTTTGACAGGCTTACCGGTCTGTCTGGACAATATAGCAGCAACAGGATCAAGATAGTTTGCTTGTCCTTTACCGCCAAACCCTCCACCTATCTCCATTGGGATTACTTTTACCCTACTTGTCGGCAGGCCCAGTAATTTAGATGCACTATCTCTCGCACCAAACAACTGCTGGGTACTCGTCCATATAGTTACATAACCATCTTTACCCCACATAACCGTGGTGGCGTGAGGCTCTATATATCCTTGATGTACACGTTTGGTATGGAAATCTCTTTCCACTACTACATCGGCCTCTTCGAACCCTTTCTCAATGTCTCCCATCTTGATTTCATATCGGTTAGCTACGTTGGTACCGTCTCCAGATCCGTCGTCTGACCAACCTCCTTGACCTGCACCTGCACTGGACCTTTGCAATAATTTTTCATGCAAAATTGGAGCGTCTTCCTTCATAGCATCCGCTGGATTAAGTACTGGCTTAAGAACATCGTATTCTACTTCTATTAGTGCCGCAGCTTCCTCTGCTATATGTGCACTTATAGCAGCAACAGCCGCTATTCCGTGACCACGATACAGAACTTTTTCTCTGGCCAGAACATTTCTTGTGGCGAAGCCTGCATTCGACAAAGACCCTTCCTCTTGATCTGCCAAATTGGCCGAAAGGTCAGGTAGATCCTGAGCTGTAATCACTGCTTCCACACCCGGTAATGCTAAAGCTTTACTGGTATCAATGCTTTTAATCACGGCATGAGCATGTGGGCTTCTTAGTATCTTTCCATGCAGCATATTTGGTAGATAAGTATCTGCTGCGTACCTTGCTCTACCTGTAACTTTGTCCCATCCGTCATGTCGAATAGGTCTGGTCCCAATAACGTTGAACTCTTTATTAGATAAAACAATATTTGGTTTGTAATCTAACATTGCAACCTCCACATTAAATCTTTGGTTTCCTCATATCTCTAATGTCAATGACGAACACACTGACACAACTACCAATTTACCACAAACTTGTTTTTTTACCAATAATTTATGAGTGACAAATTAAGATAATTCCATCTTTTTACTATTAACTCGAATTGATATATCAAATAATATAGAATCAACAAAACGAATTGAATGTATAAAAGATGGAGGTTTATCGTGGATTTAGGAATATCTGGGAAAGTGGCCTTAGTGACAGGCGGTAGTCGAGGTCTGGGAAAGCAATCCGCTTTGTCTTTAGCTAAAGAAGGCTGCAAAGTATCACTATGCGCAAGAAACATAGATGAATTGCAAAATGTAGTGTCTGATTTAAGACAAAACGGGTATGACGCCCTAGGAATAGAAGCAGATGTTACTACGGAGCAAGGAGTTAAGAAGTTTTATGAAGAATCTGCTAACAATTTTGGGCAAGTAGATATAGTCGTCAACAATGTTGGAGGAACTATTGGAGGCAGAGATTTCGAAACGACTACCGACGAGGACTGGATGAACACGATTAACCTCAACCTTATGTCAGCTGTTAGGCTGACTAGATTAGTGCTACCAGGAATGAGGCAAAGGCATTGGGGGCGGATAGTAAATATAGCTTCTATATGGGGAAGGGAATCCGGAGGAGGTATGACTTACATGGCTGCAAAAGCTGCATTAATTGCGTTCTCTAAACACCTTGGGTTGTCCCTTGCTAAAGACAACATTCTAGTAAACTCTATAGCACCAGGTTCTATAAAGTTTTCTGGTGGCAGCTGGGACAGATTTGTGAACAACAACAGCCAAGATGTAGTAGAAAGTTTCATTAAGAATCAACTACCAATGGGGAAGTTTGGTTGGCCTGAACCTGTAGGTGATACTGTGGCATTCTTGTGCTCTGAAAGAGCAGATCTTATAACCGCAACATCAATAACCGTAGATGGTGGCCAATCAAGATCGCTAATTTAGCTGACATGGCCTCTAATTTAGACGGAGTAAACCTAAAAATAGTTTCTTGTACTAGATGCGATAGGCTGGTGCGCTACTGCCAGGAAATATCATCCACAAAAAAGCGTATGTATATCAATGAAGATTACTGGGGCAAGCCTGTCCCTAGTTTAGGGAACCATGATGCAGAAGTATTGATAATAGGTCTGGCTCCAGCAGCACATGGAGCAAATAGAACTGGAAGAATGTTTACAGGTGATATGAGTGGAGCCTGGCTGTTCAGGACACTCAATAAATACGGTTTCTCTAATTCCCCTGATTCTTTTAATAAAAATGACGGTTTGATGTTAAAAAATGTCTATATATCTTCAATAATACATTGTGCCCCACCAAACAATAAACCATTTCAAAAAGAAGTTGATATGTGCCTGAATTTCCTTATAGAAGAAATCAAATTATTAAAAAATGTGAAGGTGGTGGTAACACTTGGTAAGTTAGCGTTTGACGGATATTATAAAGCCCTCAAATTATCTGGTTATCCCCAAAAGAGTGGCCAAACCAAACCTAGTTTCGGTCATGGTGCCAGATATGAAACGCCAGACGGTAAACTATTAATATCATCTTTCCATCCAAGCCGACAAAACACACAAACTGGCAGATTGACTAGAGAGATGTTTGACTCAATATTTGACATAGTAAAGACCAATATGGATGGCACTTTTAAAGTCTAGGTTTTCGTATTAATACTTTCTGGCCGTCTTCAACGAACCTAGCAAGTTGGCTGTTTCTATAGCAACTATAGCAGCTTCCTCTCCCTTGTTACCCTGCCCATCACCAGATCTTTCAACTGCCTGCTCTACATTGAAAGTCGTAAGTACCCCAAAAACCACAGGGATACCTGTTTCTACTGATATCTGACTTATCCTACGAGCAGCCTCTCCGGCCACATAATCGAAATGAGCAGTGTCACCTTTTATTACAGCTCCTAAACAAATAATTGAGTCCCAATTGCCTGTTTTTGCCATCTCACTAGCTACCACAGGTATCTCAAAAGAACCGGGAACCCAACAAACTGTTATATCCTCATCTCGCACACCCTGTGCTAGTAATTTATTACAGGCGCCACTGACGAGTTTGCCTGTTATAAAATAGCTATACCTTGCTGCTACTATGCCAATCTTCAAACCGGTACCATCACTGCTACCGATTAGTCGTTCACCTGGACCATCTGCCTCACCGTGGAACTCAGATGACAATCCTTTCAACTTTTCCCCTCCTGAAACTCTAGCAAATGACCTAACTTATCATGCTTAGTCTTCATGTATTTTTCATTTTCAGGATTAATGGGTACTATAATAGGAATCCGTTCGATAACATTCAAACCGTAGGCATCAAGCCCGACTATCTTTTTTGGATTATTAGTCAATATACGCATATCTTTCACACCAAGGTCTGCTAAAATCTGAGCACCTATACCATAATGCCGTAAATCCGGACTAAAACCCAAAGTCGTGTTGGCCTCTACGGTATCCATTCCCTGATCTTGCAATGAATAAGCCTTTATTTTGTTATGCAAACCGATGCCCCTACCTTCTTGTCTCATGTATAAGAAAACCCCCCTACCCTCCTTCGCAATCATATCCATTGCCAGATTGATTTGTGAACCACAATCACATCGCATGCTACCAAAAACATCTCCGGTCAAACATTCGCTGTGAACCCTGACCAAAACTGGCTCGGATGTGCCCACATCACCCATAACTAACGCAATATGTTCGTCGGGATCTACTTGACTCCTAAATGCTATTGCCCTAAATTGCCCGAACGAAGTGGGCAATTTTGCATCGGCTACTCTCTCAATCAAATTCTCGTGCAACATGCGATGAGTTATTATTTGTGCTACGCTCACTATTTTTATTCCATGTTTCTCTGAAAATTTTTCCAGATCATTCATTCTAGACATAGTCCCATCATCATTCATGATTTCACACAAAACGGCCGACGGATAAAGCCCTGCCAATTTGGAAAGATCGATTGATCCCTCAGTTTGCCCTGCCCTGACTAAAACCCCGCCTTCTTGATATTTCAGTGGAAATATATGACCCGGTCTATCCAAATCATAAGGTGAAGCTTTAGGGTCTATCATTGTCAGAATTGTAGAAGCTCTGTCATGAGCCGATATACCAGTAGTCGTACCTACGTTAGAGTCCACAGAAACTGTGAATGCAGTAGTATGCCTAGAGGTATTTTGATTCACCATCATGGGAATATTTAACTCTTCTAGTCTGCTCTCCAACATTGGGATACATATTAAACCTCTACCATATGTAGCCATAAAATTTATTGAATCTGCGGTCACCTTTTCTGAAGCGATAATAAGATCACCTTCATTCTCTCGATCCTCATCGTCCACCAAGATAACCATCTTGCCATCTCTAAGATCTGCTACCGCTTCCTCAATCGTTGACAAAGACATTAGTCAGCACTCCATTAAAATTACAATTGATATTGTTAACCGAATCATATTATCTGGCAAATGGGAGCAGTTTTTCTACGTACTTGGCCAGTATATCAACCTCTATATTCACAGGATTCCCTTCTTCAGATATCCCCAATGTAGTATTGTTGAGCGTGTATTTTACCACAGAAACACTAAAAGTGGATTCAGTAACTCCCACAACTGTTAAACTTATCCCATCAACAGATATAAACCCTTTTTCTACGATGTACTTAATTATTCTGGTTGGAGCTGAGAATTCAATTAATACTGCATTCTCGTCTTTTATTATAGAATTTATACCCCCAATACCATCTACGTGTCCTTGAATAATATGCCCTCCGAGAGGGGTGTTCAATGTCAATGCTCGCTCTAAATTAACGAATGAACCGGCTGCTAATCGACCCAAATTGGTTCGTTTGATTGTCTCTGGCATTGTGTCTACAGAAAACCAGTTGTCATCTATATTGTTAACTGTTAAACAAGCCCCATTCACTGATACACTATCACCTTGTTTTAAGGTGCCTAACAATGTTGAAGACCTTACTTTCAAAAACGTTTGGTCAGTCTCCAATACTTTTCCAATTTCCTGGACTATACCCGTAAACATAATTACCTCACGTACCCTGTAATCATAACATCACTTCCTATCGTAGTAATTTTACTTCTTTCTAATCTAAAAGAATCAGCAACCCTATCAGCTCCGTTACCTCCAACAGGAGAAAGAGATTCTGATCCACCTAATATAATTGGGGATACAAATCCAACCACTTTATCTACTAAGTCGGCGTCAAAAAATGATCCTAATATATGACTGCCTCCCTCGACAATCAAACTCAGAAAACCGCGTTGTGTCAATAATTCCATTAGTTCGGTGAGATCTATTGACCCGTTCTGTCCTGATACAAATATCACTTCTGCACCTAATTGCGTCAAAGCATTAACCTTCTGCTCTTCTATATCGGTGGCAACAATTAATGAAAGTCCTGGTTCTCTAAGTAATTTGGCGTCCAAGGGAAGCCGACCGTAACTATCGAGAACAATTCTAACTGGCTGCCTTTCACATAAGTTTCCATCAGCATCTCTAAAAGTTAGATGGGGATCATCCTGTAGAACAGTACCTATGCCAACAAGTATCGCATCTGCCTTACCTCTTAATCTACGAGCTGTGGCCCGGGATTCTGCTGAAGTAATCCATTTGGAATCGCCAGAGGATGTAGAAATTTTCCCGTCTAAACTCATAGCAAATTTTGCAGTAACAAATGGCTTACCTGAACTCATAACTTTGACATAACCTTCCATTATCTCAACAGCCTCTTGACCAACCTCATCTATATGGATAGATATACCAGCATTCCTTAAATCATCAATCCCCTTACCATTAACTAGAGGATTCGGATCTATAAAAGCCACATGAACTTCCTTGATTCCGGCTTCGATTATTTGCCTAGTACACGGTGGTGTTTTGCCAAAATGACAACAAGGTTCAAGTGTTGTATACAAAGACGACCCATTAGCAGACCTACCTGCTTGTGTTATTGCTATTATCTCTGCATGGGCCTGGCCTGGTGGCAACGTGTGTCCTTCCCCTACGATTTGGCCGTCCTTTACTAAAACAGCTCCGACCGGGGGGTTTGGGCTGGATATGCCTACAGCTTCTTCTGCAAGTTCCAAGGCACGTTGCATATATACCATTTTGCTATCCGTTTTTCTTATAATCCTCGTGTATCTTGCTGGCAGTGGGGTCTATTTGACCCTGATACTTACTTCCCAAATTGGAGGATCCATATGGATTGTCAGCCGGACTCGATAATCGTAAGAAAGATATTTGGCCGATTTTCATGCCAAAATAAAGAGTGATAGGAAGATTAGCCACATTGCTTAATTCCAAAGTAAGATGACCCTTCCATCCTGGATCTACATATCCTGCGGTAGAATGTATCAGGAGACCCAATCTTCCCAGAGAACTCTTTCCCTCTAATCGGGCCACTATATCATCTGGCAATGATACCGATTCTAACGTACTTCCCAAAACGAACTCCCCAGGATGAAGTATGAACGGATTATTACCTTGAATCTCTTCGATTTCTGTGAGGTCCTGCATTTCTTCGTGTATATCAATATACGGCTGTCTTGTATTACGAAACACAAGAAGCCTTTTATCCAAGTGCAGGTCTACGCTAGCTGGCTGTACGCAAGATGGATCCAAGGGATCTATTATTATCCTACCAGCCGATATTTCTTCTTTGATCGTTCGATCACTCAGAACCATAAATTTCTCCAATTTCGAAGTTTTAATGTCTAAAAATTCTAACAGCCTGTAAACTACAGTGCAATTAGGCCACTAACTCTTTTATGCCCAATACTTATAAAAATGATTAAGAGGACCATGTCCATGCCCAATAGATAATGACAATCTAATAGCTTGGGTAACATAAGTTTTAGCATCGCCCACGGCCTGCTCTATTGATTTACCCAAAGCCAAGCCTGCAGTAATTGCTGAGGCAAATGTACACCCTGTACCATGAGTGTTCTTAGTATTTATTCTTTCAGCGTATAATTCTAAAAATTGATTGCCATCATAAAATATATCGATAGCATCACCACTGAGATGCCCTCCCTTCACAATCACACTACCTGCCCCCATACCTACAATTGCAACTGCAGCTTCCCGAGCATCCTCAATAGTATCTATTTCCTTATTTAATAATGCCGATGCTTCAGGTATATTTGGTGTAATTATGGTAGAAATCGGTATAAGAACTTTTCTCATAGAATCTATGGCCGACTCTTCCAAAAGTCTGTCTCCCCCTTTAGCTACCATCACAGGATCCACAACTAAATTATGAAATTTGTGTTCCTTGGCTTTCTTAGCCACTAACTCTATAATCCCGGAGTTTGCCAACATACCGGTCTTTACAGCATCAACTCCGATGTCAGACACAATGGCGTCTATTTGTGCTTCAATGATATCCATAGGTATGTTATGAACAGCCATTACTCCAAGAGTATTTTGAGCAGTTATAGCAGTCAAAGCCGATGTACCATATACACCAAAGGCTGCGAAGGTTTTTAAATCGGCTTGAATCCCAGCTCCACCTCCTGAATCAGATCCTGCTATTGACATGGCTATATTTCGATCAGACACTTTACTCCTAATTAATGCTTGTTATTCTATGAATTCTGATGTGAAAGCTTCCTGATGATCTACATGGTCTTCTAAAAGACCCTTCTCCTTCATCCAATCCGATAATTGTTTCCACCGATCAGAGTTTTGGGTTCCAAACACTACATCGTCTTCCGACCATAAAGGTGCTAAAAGGCCTATACCTTTAATTTCTAAGTCCCTATCTACTTCAGGATTAAAACCTACTAGTACATCCACTGCTTTTAATGGGTCATTAGCAGCCTCACTAAATCCCTTCTGTGTAGCAGTTAAAAATGTTTTGACAAGTCCAGGTTTGCTTTGCAAAGTTTCTTCAGAAGCAACCAACACTAATTCGTAAAAGTCTGGAACTCCCCAATCTTCCATTCTCAAGACACTTATTTCATAGCCCTGAGATTCCATAGCTATAGATTCATGAGTCCAATAGGCACCTACAATCGCGTCTACCTTACCACCCAACAATGCTGGACCCAGATCGAATCCTACATTCACAATGGTGACATCTTCAGGTTTAGTACCGTCATACTCCAACATGGCTGAGAACAGGGCTTCTTCAAAAGGTATTCCCGTAACTCCAACTTTCTTACCTGCCAAATCCGAAGGTCGAGATATCCCTGAATCTTTAAGCACCATAATTGAATTAAGGGGATGTTGAACCATGGCAGCAATGGATTTTACTGGAATCCCTTGAGCTCTTGCTAGTAAGACTTCAGCCTGATAACTAACACCAAAATCATCCTTTCCTGCACCTACGGTTTTTAAAACATCTTCTGGATTAGCAGGAGTAAAAATATCCACAGACAAGTCCGATTCAGTATAATGACTATTCTCCTTAGCCATATAAAACCCTGAATGATTAGAATTGGGATACCAATCTAAAGCAAGATTAATATTAATCACTTCTTTCTCTTTAGATCCTTCTATCTTCGATACATCTTGCCCATCACATGCCATAACCGGCAACAACAATAGAATACATACCAAGTACCCAATAATCTTGTTAACTCCAAGTTTCATCGCATTAATCCTCCAAATATGCTACCAATCCAATACGAACATATTAGACAATTCTCAACACCCTAATTTTGTCTTTTCTCCATTTCATACCAAGGCATATACAACCGTTCAATTATAACTATTAACGAAAAAAGGAATATACCTATAACTGAAAGAATTACTATAGATGCAAACACCCGTTCGGTGAGAAATTGTGGAGCAGACCTCATCATCAAATAACCCAGACCAGAGCTAGAGCCAACCCACTCCCCTATAACTGCTCCAATCACACTCAAAGTTATAGCAACACGCATACCTGAAAACAAAAATGGTATGGAATATGGTATCTGTAACTTTACAAATATTTGCCACTTGCTTGCTCCCAGAGTGCTTAACATTCGTATTGTGTCACGGTCGGCAGACTTAAGTCCATCAACGGTGTTCACAACAATCGGGAAAAATGAAATTAATATGACCACTATTATCTTGGGAATCATGCCATATCCAATCCATATCAACAACAAAGGAGCTATAACTATCACCGGAACCGTTTGAGACGCTATGACAAAAGGATATGCAAAACGTTCAACTACATTTGAGTATGCTATAGCTCCTGCCAAGCAAACACCGATTGCTAAAGAAAACAAAAAACCGATTACGATCTCCGATATAGTAGTCAAACTATGATTAAACAAGAGTTCCCGACTTTCAAACATTTCCTGCGATATGGAAGATGGGGCCGGTAGCAACCACTCTTTAATATCAAATAACCAAACCAGTAATTCCCATAAAATCAGCAATGTGGCTGTGAGCAAAAGAGGGATTATCCAATACTTAAAATCAAAAGATGTTAACCATTTCCTATCAATTTCTGTTTCTTCATTCATACCCATTTTATATCCTATGTGAACCATTTATTGGCGTTCAAATATAAAAAATATCAACTTGTGGCCTTCAATAAATTAATCACCTGCTTTTTCAATTTTAAAAAGTCTGTCTGTTCAGTGATTGCCAGACTTCTGGGTCTACTTATGTTTACCGGTATAACAGATTTTACAAAACCTGGTCGCCCACCCAACACATAAACCCTATCAGATAGAATCAGTGCCTCTTCGACATCATGAGTCACTAATATTAAAGTTTTATTCCAAGATTCCCATAAACCCAACAACCATTCGTGCATATTCGATCTAGTTAATGCATCAAGAGCACCAAATGGCTCATCTAAAAGAATCAGTTCATTATCAGCCAATATAGTTCTAAGCAAGGCAACTCTCTGTTTCATACCACCAGAAAGTTGATAGGGGTAATTATGTTCAAAACCAGACAAACCAAATTCACCCATCATTTTCAGAGCTTGATTCCTTGCAAACTCTTTAGATACACCCCTGATTTCTTCTGCCAAAATAGTGTTATCTAAAACACTTCTCCATGGCAACAAAAGATCCTTTTGGGGCATATATCCAATATGCCCCAACCTATCGTCCCAAGGTTGACCGCCCAATAGTATGGTTCCCTTAGATGGATCATCTAGCCCAGCCAATATATTCAACAAAGTGCTTTTGCCACAGCCACTGGGCCCAACAATACTCACAAATTCACCTTCGTGTATGTCCATAAAAACGTCAGTTAAAGCCTCTAACTGACCGTCTTTAGATTGCCAAGCCTTACAGATACCATTCAATGTCAACACTGGGGAATCATTTCGAGTAATATTCGTTATTGAATGAGTAGTCATAACTTAAAAATAAAAGAAGCCGCCCGACTTTTGGCGACTTCTTTAAAAATATTTTCCAAATAATTCTCCCTCCGCTGGCATTAC
>CAYUCO010000003.1:0-6896 GCA_964443385.1 uncultured Dehalococcoidia bacterium
ACTCCCTTTATCCATTGGGAACTATCTATATGTTGACCCTCTCCAGTCATATTTCTGTGATAAAGCCCGCTTAATGCATACATGGCACCATACATGCCACCCGTATCGTCCATATATGACCAGCCCCAACCTGCTGGAGGATGATTTGGAAGTCCTGAAGTGTAAGTAAGTCCCGACAATGCCTGTGCTATCGGACCCATAGTTTGATAATCTTTATTTCTGCCTGTGTGTCCAAAACCAGACATGGATAAGTAGACTATGTCTGGGTTCAATTTTTTCATTTCTTCGTAGCTGAGTCCCCATCTATCCAGGACGCCGGCAGCGAAATTCTCTATTACGATGTCAGAGATAGAAACCAATCTTTTTACGAGGTCACTACACATGGGAGTGCGTGTATTTAGCGTAATGCTTAGCTAGTTAGCGTTATTGTCACTGAAATGTCCGTCTGTGTTGAGGTTGACTGGGAATCCGTCTGGCGCTCTGCCTCCGGTAAGTGCTCCTCTGGTACTGGGGTTTATTGGCCATTCAACTTTAATAATTTCAGCACCGAGCGCCCCCAACCACCTATTGCACCATGGCCCAGCTCTTACCCAGGTGAAGTCGAGAACTCTTATTCCGTCCAGTGGTCTCGTTCCTTGTGTAGCCTTTTTTTGGGTATTAACCATGATGAACCTCCTAAATGTAACTTAAGTGGTTTCGATTCGGTCGAGTAGCCAACACAAAAATTCTAGTGTCTCATGTGCTAAAGGTCAATGATTTAAACAATATTTGGCTTAAATTACCCCATAAATATATGTTTAAGTGGTAGGATAATAGTTGAGGCAAACTCAGTTTTTGGTGGAAGGATTCAAGCATGAGTGAAGATGTTATAAAAATAGGTATTGTTGGAGCGGGTGGCAATACGAAATTGAGGCACATACCTGGTTTAAGGGAACAGGACAATGTTGAAATAGTAAGTGTTTGCAATAGTACTAGAGCATCCAGTGAAAAAGTGGCAGAGGAATTTGGTATACCAAATGTTTATGATAATTGGATGGATTTGGTCAGATCTTCTGACTCAAATGCTATATGTGTTGGTACATATCCAAACTTACATTCAGCAATAACAATTGAGGCATTGAATGCCGGGAAACATGTTCTTACTGAGGCTCGAATGGCAGTTAATGCTAAGGAAGCTAGGAATATGTTGATGGCGGCCACGACACATCCTGGTTTGGTGTCTCAAATCGTACCGGCTCCAATGACTTTACCTGTAGATAAAACGATACAAAAGATCATATCTGAGGGTTCTCTTGGTGATCTAATATATCTCGAAATGAATATCAATACAGGTAGCTTCCTGGAAAGGGAAAGCAGGCTGCATTGGAGACAAAACAGGGATTTAAGTGGTTATAACATAATGCAGATGGGAATATGGTACGAGGCTCTGATGCGTTGGGTTGGTCCAGCAAAAACTGTGATGGCAATGGCCAAAGTTGTAGTAAAGGATCGTAAAGATAATGACGATGTAACACGAGCCATAGACATACCTGACCATGTAAACATACTTTGCGACATGGCCATTGGTTGTCAGGCCCATATGAAGGTTACTTCAGTGATAGGCTTAGCGCCAAAGAACGAAGTGTGGATATATGGTTCCGAGGGAACTATGAAATTATCACAATCAACCTCTCTCACCGTCGACGGGGGCAATCTAGGGGTCTACGTTGGATATAAAGGGTCTGATGAACTAATAGAAATTCCAATTGATCCTAGTGATCAGGGCTACTGGAGAGTGGAGGAAGAGTTTATAAATGCCATAAGAGGCATTGAAAAAGTCACGCATACAAGTTTTGCAGATGGTGTTAAATATATGGATTTTACGGAGGCTGTCACTAGAAGTTTTAGGTCTGGAAAGTCTGTAGATTTGCCACTATCAGTATGAATCCTACATATTCACTTTGCTCATGCGCCAACTTGTATTTCCGTACCGCAAGCACGCTTTAGAGTTTCTACAGCAGATAGTACTGCCAAATAACTTGTCATATGGTTCTTCGGATGAGGGACGTTTTCCATAGAGAATTTCATGTGTCCACTTTCCCCTATAACTTCTATTTCATGAATATTGCCATTAGCATTAGGGTCGGCTATCACTATTACTCGTGTATTCTCAGGTCCTAGGCCTGCCAGACTTATAGTTGCAGCAACGTTTATATTAAACGGAAATCTTTTTACTGCATCCACGGCATTACCGTCAAAAACTATAGTTGGGCGGTCTATGTTTGCGAGGTCCATACCAGATGTGTCTGACAAACTGTGTGGAGGTTTTCTTGTAGTCAATGTTACACTTTGTAGCCCATCTTTGGCCGCCTTTATGGCATCAATGCCTCCTACTGCACCAGAAGGGGCGTATATCCTAACTCCAGTGGTTTGTGAGACATGGTTAAGATCAGTGAAAAGATTTTCCGACAATAGGGCTCCGGTACTCATCATGAGGAGATTTTTTCCACTAGCGACAATTAGATTTCCGTAGTCGAATATAGCCTGTTGTGAAGCCGCCTCCACAACCATACTAAGATCTTTTGTGCCTATGAAGTCATGGAAAGAGTCTGTGAACGGTATGTCTCCTAATTGTTTGGATAATTTTCTTGCTTTTTCTATATCTTGATCAAAAATAACTAGAAGAGATGCTCCGTTTATGGATTTAGTCACTATTGAATTTGCTAAGCTGCTCCCTATTGATCCGCAACCGAGTAATCCTATATATTCCATTTTTCTCTCCGCTTCTATCTGCAGGTTATCTCCATGCCATATAGGTTTTACCTGTAAATTTATTCGCAATCAACATTTATGCGTGGTAAACTCATTGAAATTGTGAATCAGTCTATATCACAAGGTCATATTATTCTGATATTTCGGTGTTTGCAATGAGGGTTGTTTAAAAGATGGAAAATAAACTAGATTTATACAATGGAATGGGTGTGGACCTCGTTTTTAGTGGGAAGAGTGGATTATCCGATAATTACAGTGATGAAACGGAAATCTTAATGTTGACTGAAAACAACTTGATTTCTAGAGGTTTCGATAGCGATCAAGATGCCGAACACATATCATTTTTAAAAATTTCAGTTATTGATTTGGTTCGGTTGAGCGTAACGGCAAAAAGTAAGAAGCCACTGATTCGAGTTGCCTTATTGTTATTAGGTTCTTGGGCTGCATTTGCTACGGTAAGTTTAGCAGGTGTTTCCATTTTGCTAACATCAATCTTGTTAGTATGGGGTATATTCAATTTAGTATCATTCTTGCTGGAAGATCCGAAGTCAAACCTAAGCTTTATTTCGGGGGATATGGAAATAAGCGTTCGATTTCACAATAAGTTAATTGGTGAAGTACACATTTTTATGGATAGGTTTTTCGAGTTGAGAGATGGTAAAAACGACACGAACGATTCTTTATCAGATTTTCCACATGATTAATAACCATGTCTAATGTTGTTCCTGTGCTGTGAACTGATACACACCTTCACCCAGCTATATTTGTTCCGGTCTCCGACTATCCTAAATGCAGGTTTGGGTAAATATCTAAATCCCACTGACTTTCGTGTTGTTTGTTTAGCTTAAAATAGGCACAAGCAGCTATCATTGCCCCGTTGTCAGTGCAAAGTCTGGGGGCCGGTATGATAACCGGTATATCAGATCGTTCAGTCAAAACCGACCTTAACTTAGCGTTAGCTGCCACTCCCCCACCCAATAATATGCCTTTGACTTCATATTGAGTGGCTGCTTGGATGGTTTTAACGGCAATAACGTCGGCGACGGACATTTGGAATCCTGCTGCCATTTCTCTTATCTGTTCCTCATCTACGTTTTTGCTCGGGTCTGGAGGGTACATACCCAAGTCCTTAGCTTTATTTAGAAATGCAGTCTTTAGTCCGCTAAAACTGAAATCCAAAGAGCCTCTAAGCCAAGCTCTCGGCATATCTATATTGCCCAAAGCAGTTTGAGAGGCTTTTTGTATCTCTGGCCCACCTGGAAAACCAAGCCCGAGTACTCTTGCAGCTTTATCAAATGCTTCTCCTGCAGCATCGTCCCTCGTTCTTCCAAGAAGTTCGTATTCACCGTGATTGCTCATCAAAATGAGGTCTGTGTGTCCTCCAGAGGCTATTAAACATAAAAGAGGAAAACCAGGGGATTCATCGGGAGCATCTCCATCCAACCAGTTGGCATAAACATGGCCTTCCAAGTGGTTTATACCAATGAGTGGTAAGTCATTTCCAAATGCTAGTGCTTTAGCGGTGTTTAATCCCACAATTAATGAGCCTGCCAAACCAGGTCCATTTGTCACTGCTATGGCATCAATATCATTGAAAGAACATCCGCTTTGGACCAGTGATTCTTGTATGGTAGGGATGATTTCTAACACATGCTGCCTGGAAGCTACTTCTGGGACCACTCCACCATATCTGTTATGAAGTTCGACTTGGGAGGCGATCACATTGGATAGCAGTAATCTGCCATCTTCCTCTTCTGATTCAGCTGTATCGTCGCAGGTGGTTGCTATGCCGAGAATTTTGATAGCTAACATATTTTATATTAATTGATTTTCTGGTTTCAACATAATTCAGTCATTCACTTAATTAAAATAGGAAAACAATATAACTTAGTTGGATAATCTGTATATCCAGTCAGCAAAGTCATCTAAGTTTTTTCTGACCTGGTCTATAAATGTTTCTCCTGTGAGTTGTCCGGAATGGTTGAAAACTAATTGTTTTCCGGACAATCCGATGTCTCCATTAGGCATTGGTACAGCTCCAGGATAGACCAGTACCTGCCTGATTTGTGTTCTAACTAGGTTCGCAGAACCCGTAGATCCACCAGCTATAGCTATTATGTCTACTGGCAGGCCTGAAAGGACGTTGCCGTGTTCAGAGTTTTTTCTGGATAGCCAATCTATTATATTCTTTGTAACTCCAGGAATGCCATTGTTGTATTCCGGGGTTACTATCAGAAGACCGTCAGAACTAGCCACGGATTTTTTCAATTCTACAATTGCACTAGGAGTTCCCGCATCTTCTAGGTCTGCATTAAACATGGGTATTTCCTCTATGTCTAACTCCGTTATGTTCATTGCAGAAGGTGTTAGTTCAATGCTAGATTTTAATAGACGCCTGCTTATAGATCCCTTCCGTAGGCTTCCTGCGAATGAAACTATATTTAGATTTTTCTCAGGCATATCTTATTGGTGTCACCTGTAGCATATTGATCGTTAGAAGTACATTGGATTATCGAACACTCAGATATTTATACACCTTATACGTAAATTGTTAAAGTACATCTCTGTATTGTTTAAGGAAATTCGATTACAAGAACATGTGTTCTGTTTGTTAGGTGTAATTGTATTGATGTAGAATATTGCAGGGAATAAAACAACAACTGAGTCTTAATTACATATGTCTCAAGATAATAATAGATTAATATGCCCGACATGCGGTAGGGAAAATCAATCGTCATCTCACTTTTGCGTTTTCTGTGGAACTAACATATATGACTTGATAGATACTGAATCTCCACAATCAACCGAGACCGAAGTACTGGAACTAAGAAGATGGCTGGCTCAGTTGACACAACGAATCATATCATTAGAAACAAAAGTAGGAGACATCTCAGGCAAAGTTAACACTACTCCTTCAGATGAAATGCCTGTCCAATCGATTCAACCAACCCCGGATTTAGTAAATGTTGGAGTATTAGCATCTGATTCTAGGTCTGCTGAATCGCAGCTAGGCGAAGAAGTTCGTATTGATCCATCTGCATCAGAACAAAGAAAAGGAAATATAGACTGGGAATATTTTATAGGATTGAACTGGATAGCAATAGCGGGAGCAGTGACATTATCTCTTGGTATAGGCTTTTTCTTAAAAATAGCCTTCGACTACAACTGGATTAATCAGACTGGTAGGGTGTTATTGGGATTGGCCACTGGGATTAGTTTATTAGTGGTCGGAGAATATTTCCACAGATAGTACCCGATATGGTCACGCCCTGTTACAGGAGCCGGGATAAGCATAATGTATCTTTCTGTTTATTCGGCAGTCGCGTTTTTCGATATTGTGCCTCCTCTTCCAGCGTTTTTCGTTTTGGCCGGGTTGGTGTTTGTTAGCGGATTCTTAGCGTTAAGATATGAATCTAGGACGATAGCCATTCTTGGTTTATTTGGTGCTTTTGCGACACCTGTTTTGCTGGAAGGAGAAATTGATACTGAATCTTATTACATAATGGTATCGGCCTATATTATATTAGTGGACCTAGGTATATTGTTTGTTTCTTCATTGAGGAACTGGCCTTACTTCGTTTTAGTTGGACTTATCTTTTCTTACATGCTCGTGGGTAGGGTTTGGGATGATTCCTCATAATCACTACAAGTAGCTATAATCTCTCAGATACTTGCAACTTTTGTGGTTTTAATCTTCGTAGGTTCGACCAATTTATTTCACCTAATTTGGAGACAACGTTCCACACCTAATAGATTAGATTTGTCTATCATGATATTTAACGCATTTCTTTTCTATGTAGTCACACTAAATTACTGGGACAATTATGATTCTTGGTTTGGTGCTGTCACTGCTCTTATTGGATTATTTTATCTGTTATTAGGTTATTTCACTACTAAGGAAACGGAATCCACCGCAGTACTTTCACTTTATTCATTTTCAATATCTATAATTTTTGCAACCATTGCTATACCTGATCAATTCTCGGGACACTGGTTGGGAGCTGCTTGGTTTGCTGAAGGAGCAACTTTTATTTGGTTAGGTTTTATGCTCAAAACTTGGAAGATGAGAGTTTTTGGTCTAGCCGTTTTGGTTGTAGCCTCTCTATACACAGTGCTTTATTCAATTCAATTAGATACTGAATCCT
>CAYUCO010000004.1:0-6234 GCA_964443385.1 uncultured Dehalococcoidia bacterium
AAATGGAAGATGAAGTAAGAATAACCATAATTGCTACTGGATTTGCATCTGATGAGCCAGTAGCCGTCACACCCGGCCAGGTTAGTCAGATGACCATGGAGGATTTCATGGAAGATATAACCAAGGAAGCTGAATTAGACATTCCGCCATTCCTAAGACGAGCAGTATCAAATGGTAATGGCAGGACTGGTATATATTAAAAGCAATTAAAAGTAATTGCTTATAGATCAACCCATCAAGAGGTGAGCCTTTTTATAAGGTTGCCTCTTTTTGGTTTTAAATTTTTACTAATTACTGTACTATACCCCTTGTCTTTTTTGGGAGGTGACGTAAAATATGGTAGATTTTGACTCTAAGGACGATACATGCGTAGATTTCCGTTAAAGCGTTTACTCTTAATTACTATAATAGTTTCTTTCTGCTCTGTAGTATTGGCATATCAAGAATTTGATGTGTCGGTAGGCGGCGTCAACATTAGCAGAGGTGATGATACTTTGTTGGGCCTTCAGCTTGGCTTGGATTTAGAGGGTGGCAGCCACTTGGTGTATGAGGCCTTACCAACAGAAGATGAAGAAGTCAGCGAAGATCAAATGGATGGTGTGCTGCGAACCATAGAGAGAAGAGTAAACTCATTTGGTGTTGCTGAACCAATAATCCAAAAAATGGGTGGTGATAGGATTCTTATTCAATTGCCAGGAGTTGGAGTCACAAAAGCAATCCTCACTTTCCCGATTGATGTTACTGAGGAAGATATAAGAGAGGTCTTCGTGTCGGTGAATCGTCCAGATATTGTGATAGATGAACAAGAGGATGGATCATTTATAGTAGAGTTACCGTCTATGATTTCTGAGAGGAGAGATGTTGATGGTAACGTTACTCGGGTAGGTGAAAAAGCAATTATCGAAGACGCTCTGTTGAAACGATTTACTGATACCAAGATACGTTTGGGGTTTTCCCAGGAAGTAGAACCAGAGGCTGTACATGCTGTAATGGATGGATGGTTAGACTTCACTCTCAATACTTACAATAATTTACAGTACGATGTTCTTGTTAAAGAGTTAATGCCGGAACAAAGAGACTATATAGAGGAAGAATTACACAAACAGTTTGACTCTTTTGTATCATTTTCTACACAACGAATAACTATAGTAATTACTGGTGGTGTTGAAGAAGCCAAAAAGTTAATCGGACAAACGGCACAATTGGAATTGAAGGAAAGGACCTGCCTGAACGATCCTTCGGATATTACTCAAAGTTGTCATGATCCGGAATATCATGTGGATAACCCATTGAATTTAACCGGAGACGATCTTCTTAGAGCATATGCCTCAATGCATCCTAGTATGAGTGTTCCTGTGGTAAATCTAGAATTCAATGATGAAGGTGCAAAAATTTTTGGTGAGCATACACAACGTATCGCAGGTACCAACAACAGAACGGCATTTTACCTAGACGATGAATTATTGATAGCTCCTGTTGCGATGCAAGCAATAACGGGCGGCAGAGCTTATATCCAAGGTCCAGATTTTACTATGACAAGAGTGAGAACTATAGCAATACAGTTGGAATCAGGTAGGCTTCAGGTTCCACTCAGCCTTATACAAGAACTGGATGTTGATGCAACTCTTGGTGAAGATTCGTTAGCTAAGAGTGTAGTTGCAGGACTTATAGGTTTGGGATTGGTGCTATTGTTTATGGCCATATATTACAGACTTCCAGGGGTATTGGCTTGTTTGGCGTTGGTTATATACTCAATTATTGTTTTAGCTATACTTAAATTATGGCCTGTTACACTAACACTTGGTGGATTGGCTGCATTCATTTTGTCTATTGGTATGGCAGTAGATGCAAATATACTGATTTTTGAGCGCATGAAGGAAGAACTTAGATCTGGTCGTACTCTAATTGCATCTATAGAAACTGGTTTCAACCGTGCTTGGCCAGCAATTAGGGACAGTAATGTTTCTACTTTCATCACCTGTGCCATTCTTTTTTGGTTTGGCACTAGATTAGGGACCGGAGTGGTTACTGGATTTGCTGTAACTTTATTCATTGGTGTGGCTGCCAGTATGTTTTCAGCTCTTACAGTGACTCGTACTCTACTAAGAATAGCTGGTATGTCACCGCTTAGTAGATTCAGCGTTCTATATGCACCAGTGAAAGGCGACACATAAAAAAACAATCCCAATACGTTTTTGGGGAAAGGCATTAAGGTAAAAAGTGGATTTCGTTAGCAGACGCAATTGGTTTTTTCTATTATCACTAATAATAATGATCGCTAGTTCGGCATCATTAATGGCCCCAAATGGTTTGAAGGCAGGATTGGAGTTCACTGGAGGATCTTCTATAACTTTAGATTTTGCCGATAGTGTCTCTCAGGAGGAATTGAGATCTCAATTAGGAGCATTGGGTCATTCAGATGCAGTAATACAGAATGCGGGTGCAGGAAGCTACTTTATAAGAACTAGAACTTTGGAGGAGGCTGTAGGGAATCAACCATCGGAAAGAGAATCCATTATAGCTGCTTTAGAAACTGCATTTAATACTGATATAGAAATACCAGATTTCTTCTCTGTTTCACCTAGTATAGCCACAGAAACTGTACGTAATGCCTTCTTTATAGTGGTCATAGCGGCCTTGGCGATATTGATCTACATGACTTGGGCATTCAGGAGAGTGCCGTCTCCTTTCAGATATGGCGTTTCGGCTATTGTGGCTCTGATACACGATGTGTTGGTGGTGATGGGAATATTTTCTTTATGCGGTAGATATTTTGACCTTGAGGTTAACGCAATGTTTATCGCTGGCATTCTTACAATCATTGGTTATAGTGTCCACGATACTATTGTTGTGTTTGATAGAGTAAGGGAGAATCTTATAAGAGGTATAGGACCTAATTTGGGTGCTACCATAAATATTAGCATTCAGGATACTATAGGTAGATCGTTGAATACCAGCTTGACTTTACTTTTTACAATATTAGCCCTGATGATTTTTGGTGGACCCACAATACTAGATTTCCTTGTAGTTTTGCTGATCGGTATAATAGTAGGTACTTACAGTTCTATTTGGATAGCTAGCCAAATTTTGCTAATTTGGGAAAACGGAGACTTAGGTAGAATGATGCGTAGACCTTTCTCTTTTAGGGGTAGCTAATAAATACAGGAGTCTGATATTGAAAATCGGGGCCCACGTTTCTACTGCCGGAGGGGTGGACAAAGCTATAGATAGGGCATCACTAATAGGAGCGGAGGCAGTACAGATATTCGTATCCTCTCCAAGAGGCTGGACGTTCAAACCTTTGGACCAAACAAACATAGATTTGTTTAGAGAAAAGTCTCTTAAAAGTTCTATAAATCCTGTAGTTTTTCACGGAATTTATCTGGTTAGTTTGGGGACAGACAATCAAACAAACTTGGAAAAAGGTGTTCAATCTTTAATAGAATATATGAATGTGTCAGAACAGTTAGATGCTTTGGGAGTTATATTCCACGCAGGTAGTCATAAGGGTCGTGGATTTGATGCTGTTTTCGATCAGGCTATTAAGGCACTTGAACGGGTTCTGAGTCAATCCCCTGAAGGTAGAAGCCTTATTCTAGAGAACAGTGCAGGAATGGGCGATCATCTATGTTCTAGTTTTTATGAAATAGGTAGAATACTCCGAGCATTGGAAAGTCCAAATTTGAAGGTTTGCCTTGATACCCAGCACGTTTTTGCTGCGGGATATGCTATAAATGAAAAATCGGGGCTAGAACAGATGTTAGATGAATTTGATAAGCACATAGGATTACATAATTTAGTGGCTGTTCATGCTAATGATAGCAAAACACCTCTTGGTTCATCTGTCGATAGGCATGAGAACATAGGTCAGGGTTATATAGGGTCAGAAGGATTCCAAGTAATAATGTCTAATCCAGTTTTTAAAGATGTGCCATTTTTTTTGGAAGTTCCTGGGATGAACGGTGATGGGCCCGATAAAGAAAACCTAGATATATTAAAGGATATAAGAAATAGATTCTCCAGTTAATAATTTTCCACAGGGTGTAAACTAGGTATTTTTGGCGTTTTTGACTGAATTTATCCGTTCTTCGGCTATGAGGTTAGCGGCCTCGGCAGTAGTGATACTATTTTGTTTGGACGTTTCTATAACCAAGCTGATTTTTTCGTATATTCCTGCGACGCGGTCGGCAGCTATGTCTTGATTGTATTTCTGGTCTATCTCAACTGATATGTTTATAACTCCTCCAGCGTTGATCAAGTAATCAGGAGCATATAATATGCCTCTTGTTTGTAGCATGGATGCATGTTTATCTTCTAACAACTGGTTGTTGGCGCTTCCTGCTACTATTTTGCACTTAAGCATCTGAACAGTTTTGTCGTTTATTATTCCACCTAAAGCACAAGGTGCAAATATGTCACATTCTATGTTGTAAATATCGTTTGCGTCATTTAGCACTTCTAGACCCAAATCTCTTGCTCTCGTTTGGGCATCACTATTTATATCTGCTACGATAACTTTAATATCATCCTGTATTAAGTGCTTGGACAAGTAATAGGCAACTTTTCCGAATCCTTGTATAGCAACCTTACGGTTTCTTAATGATGACTGCCCCCATATTTCTGATGCACACGCTTTCATTCCTTGGTAGATGCCGTAGGCGGTCATTTCTGATGGATCTCCACTTCCTCCCAGCGATATAGGCAGTCCAGCAATATGTGAAGTTTCTTGGGATATGATTTCTATATCATCGGTTGTAGCACCTACGTCTTCAGTAGTTATATACTTGCCGCCAAGTGATTCTACACATTTGCCAAAGGATCTCAACATCGCTTCCGTTTTTTCTTCATTTGAACAGACAATTAGTGCTTTTCCACCGCCAAAATCTAAACCGGCAGCGGCAGATTTGTACGTCATGCCCTTCGAAAGCCTAAGCACATCCATCAAAGCATCATCTTCGGTTTTGTGAGGCCAGAATCTGACACCACCTAAAGCAGGGCCCAATGTAGTGTCATGAATTGCTACGAACGCTTTTAGCCCTACATTTGTGTCAGTAAACACACAAAGTTGTTCGTGTCCGTGTAGCTCCATATATTCAGTAACTTGCATTACGATTTATCACTCCCACTCTATTGTGCCAGGAGGTTTACTGGTTATGTCGTAAACCACTCTATTTACGGATTCAACTTCATTCACGATGCGGCTTGAAATATTTGCTAGTATATCGTATGGAATACGGGCCCAGTCTGCTGTCATGGCGTCTTCACTGGTTACTGCTCTTATTGCTACCATATGTCCATACGTTCTGAAGTCACCCATTACTCCGACAGTTTTTGTGTCTGTTAGAACAGCAAAACTTTGCCACAAATCTCTGTAAAGGTTATGGGAGTATATTTCTTCCATAACAATACTGTCACACGACTTCAACACTTCTAATTTTTCGTGAGTAACTTCTCCCATTATGCGTATAGCTAATCCTGGTCCGGGAAATGGCTGCCTATGTATCATAGTTTCTGGTAATCCAAGCTCCAATCCTACATCTCTGACTTCATCTTTAAACAAATATCTCAACGGCTCCACCAATGAGAATTTCATATCTTCTGGCAGGCCTCCCACATTGTGGTGGGTTTTTATTGTTACAGACTGTTTACTGACATCCGATTTACTTTCAATTACATCTGGGTATAGAGTTCCCTGAGCCAGAAATTCGACTGTCCCTAGTTTGGATGATTCTTTTTCGAAGACTTCTATGAACTCATTGCCTATAATCTTTCTTTTCTGCTCGGGATCAGTTATCCCGGAAAGTTTATTTATGAATTGATCCGTTGCATCTGAGTAGATGAGATTTATTCCCATATTCGACTTTAAGGTGTTTACCACTTCTTCTGGTTCTCCTCGACGAAGCAGTCCGTTGTTAACAAATATACAGGTTAATTGATCTCCAATTGCCTGATTGATTAATGCGGCAGTTACAGATGAATCTACCCCGCCAGATATGCCGCATATTACTTTACTTTCTCCTACTTGGGATTTAATACGATCTACACTATCCTCTATGAAACTTTTAGGTGTCCATGTACCACTTAAATTACAGATAGAGTACAGAAAGTTTTCTATTATAGTTTTTCCACTTGGAGTATGAATAACTTCGGGATGAAACTGTAACCCGATTTTCCCTTTGTCGTCACCTATTACTGCTACCGGAGAATTCTCGGTGTAGGCTATGGGATGAAAAC
>CAYUCO010000005.1:0-1822 GCA_964443385.1 uncultured Dehalococcoidia bacterium
TGCCACTCTAGACTGTGCAGCAGCAAGGCAAGAATACTACAAGAGAACTGGAAGATACGTACCTATTATAACTGACGGTGGGATGAGGACCGGAGGCGATATATGTAAGGCAATAGCAAGCGGAGCTGATGGTGTCATGCTGGGAACAACATTCGCACAGGCTAACGAGGCTCCTGGCATGGGTTATAACTGGGGAATGGCCAGTTTTCATCCTGCTCTACCAAGAGGCACAAGAATACATGTAGGATCCAAAGGTTCACTTAACCAAATTCTATTCGGACCGACTTCCATGACCGACGGCACTCAAAATCTCGAAGGGGCCTTGAAAGCAGCAATGGGCATGTGCGGTGCTATGGACATTGCCGAGATGCAAAAGACTGACTTAGTCATAGCGCCTGCTATAAAAACAGAGGGTAAATATTTCCAATTGGCAGGGCGTTGGTAAAGTCGGCAATACAACGCTTTTCAAAACTCAACTCCTTTTGTTGATTTATTGACACCGTAAGCAAATCTAAATAATTCGGCCGTAAGTCTACTTAATCAAAATAGATAAATACAAACCGGTATTGTAATGAAATCAAAACACTTGCTATCAATAACAGATGTTTCACCTGAAGAAATTACTGATCTGATTAAATCCGGACTATATTTCAAAGAATCGCCGTTTGGTTCCGACCTGATTGGTAAATCTGCCGCGTTGATTTTTGAAAAACCCTCTTTGAGAACAAAGGTCAGCTTTGATGTAGCAGTAAACCAATTAGGCGGCCATCCAATATATTTAGGTAAAGACGAAATAGGACTGGGCAAGCGAGAACCAATATCAGACGTAGCTCGAACTCTATCCAGATTGGTAGATATAATAGTTCTTAGAACATTTTCCCAGGATAATCTAATAGACTTATCTGACCACGCCTCCGTTCCTGTAATAAACGCCCTATCTGACCAAGAACATCCATGTCAGGCTCTAGCTGACCTGCTCACTATATACGAAAAATTCAATGGCTTTGAAAACATAAAAATAGCTTACATAGGAGACGGCAATAACGTAGCTATAAGCCTCGCCCTAGCAGCGGCAAGTGTGGGAATAGATTTTGTTATTGCTTCCCCTCCACAATATTCTATCCCAACAAATATTGTGGAAGAGATAAATAAGAGGTCTCTGCAATCCAATGCTAATTTTTCTGTCACTTTAAGTCCATACGAAGCAGTATCTGGAGCGAATGTCGTATACACAGACGTGTGGATTAGCATGGGGCAAGAAGAAGAATCCGATGATAAGTTAAAGATTTTTTCCGGTTTCCAAGTGAACGAAAGCTTACTTTCCAGCACTGATTCATCCACAATATTCATGCACCCTTTACCTGCTCATAACGAACAGGAAATTTCAAAAGGTCTATTGGAACATCCGAAGTCGGTTGTGTTCGACCAAGCTGAAAATCGTTTACATATACAAAAAGCTATACTGGCAAATATAATTCGTTAGAAAAGACATTGTAAATATGAGCAAACCAGTTGTTGCAATTGTTGGAAGGCCTATCGTAGGCAATTCTACTCTATTTAATAGACTGTTGGGTAAACCTCTGGCTATTGTATCTGAAACACCTGGTACAACCCGCGACAGAGTAGCGTTGAACATACCTTGGAAAAACCAGTCCATGCTTTTAGTAGATACAGGCGGGATAGAAGCAATCCCAACTTCCGATATTTGGGAGAAGGTTCGGGCCCAAATAGAAACTGCAATCCAAGAGGCTGATGCCGTTATCTTCTTGGTGGATATTATGGAAGGTATCACTCCTAGTGACAGAGATATTGCTCAGACTCT
>CAYUCO010000006.1:0-10687 GCA_964443385.1 uncultured Dehalococcoidia bacterium
ATTCTCTAATTTTTACTCATTCGACTTATATAAGTGCATCTACTATATATCCTTCACCTACTCATTATCCTACACCTACTCATTACCCTCCACCTACTCCTTACCCTACACCTACGCCTTATCCTACACCTATACCGGCGCCAACGCCAACGCCAACGCCGGCTCCAACACCAACACCAACACCGACACCTACGCCTGTCCCGACTGCGGTTCCGACACCTACTCCTGCCCCAACTCCTTCTGGTAGTGTGGCCCCGATAATGTTCCATCATGTATCGGGTAACGTAACAGTTGGAGGAGTAACTCCACCTAATAATACTGTTCTAGAAGCTAGAGTAGGATGGTGGGTTTCAGACCCTGTAACAATATATGAGGGTAAATACATAATTATAGTAACTCCCAACGATTGGGCTTTACAGTTGGAATCAATAACCTTTTTCATAGGTGATAAACAAGCTGAAGAAACAATAGTGTATGACGGTAGACAAATAGGCTTTGATAATAAATTTGATTTAACATTCCCTTAGTTTTATATCGTTAGGATTTAATTTTTTATAACAGAAGTATTTTAATGCCAAAAAATCTTGTGATAGTAGAATCTCCGGCAAAAGCAAAGACTATTGGTCGATATTTGGGTAATGACTATGAGGTTGTTGCCTCAGTCGGTCATGTGAGGGATTTACCTTCAAAAACTATGGCTGTGGATATACAAAATGATTTCAAACCGGAATATGAAATCATGCCTGGTAAAAAAACCGTAATACAAAATCTCAAGAAATTAGCAAAGAATTGCGAAGTCGTTTACCTTGCTACTGACCCTGATAGAGAGGGAGAGGCTATTTCTTGGCACATAATGGAGTCTATAGCTACTAAAGCTGTTGCTAAAAGAGTTATATTTCATGAGATAACTGAAAGTGGTGTAAAAGAGGCTTTTAATAACCCAACCTCAGTTAATATGCATTTAGTAGATGCGCAACAGGCCCGGAGAGTTCTGGATAGAGTGGTTGGTTATGAGTTGAGTCCTTTATTGTGGAAAAAATTTACTAGTGGATATAAATTGGGTCTTTCAGCCGGACGGGTACAATCTGTAGCTTTGAAATTGATAGTGGAAAGAGAGAAAGCTATAAACGAATTTACCCCTGAGGAATATTGGGTTATATCCGTTGATCTAATCAAAGACGATGGCAAGAAAAAAATCGTATTCAATGCGCGTATTACAGGTTCTAAAAGATATCCTAAAGAAGAAGCAAAGCTGATAGAACAAGATTTACAACTGTGTGACTTTAGCGTTGACTCCTTAAGTAATAAAACATCAAAAGTGAAACCTCAGGCTCCATTTACGACTAGCACCCTTCAACAAGAGGCATCTCGTAGATTGTCAGGGTTTTCTGTGTCTAGGACGATGAGGGTTGCACAGCAACTGTACGAAGGTATAGCACTTGGATCAGGTGCTGAAACCGGATTAATAACTTACATGAGGACTGATTCCACTGTATTGTCTGCTACTGCAACGACGGAGATAAATGAATTTATTAGGAGTCATTACGGAGAACAATATTTGGGCACAGGAAGTCGACGTAGAGGTAGGAAATCTGCCGTGGCGGCGCAAGAAGCTCATGAAGCTATTCGACCTACATCTATAAACCGAACTCCTGAAGAAGTGGCAAAATATCTGACCAGGGAACAAATAGCCCTTTATACTTTGATTTGGAAACGAACTTTGGCCAGTAGAATGGCAGACACAGTGAACAAAATTACGACTGTAAATATTGCGGCTAAAAAAACAGGTGCAATTGTTTATAAGTTGTCTTCTTCAGGTTCGGTGCCTGAATTCGATGGTTATATGAAGATATATAATGTTGTGAATAATGAGTCCCAAGAATACGTCGATGATGAAGAACTCTCGGATGACCAAGATAATTTCCAGAAAATACCCAGCCTTACTAAAGGTGATAGTTTGGTTTTAAATAAGGTAAATAACGATCAAAAATTCACCAGACCAGCACCTCGTTATAGCCAAGCTTCTTTTGTAAAAACATTAGAAGAATCCGGTATTGGCAGACCAAGCACTTATGCTTCCATTATGGCAACTTTGGAAGGTAGGAACTATTGTTCATTAGAAAATGGTAGATACGTCGCAGAGCCTTTGGGTATCGCTGTAGTTGGTCAATTGGACCCGTATTTCCCAAACATAATGGATGTAGAATTTACTGCTAAAATGGAGACAAATTTAGATGAGATTGCGAACGGCAATAAGGAATGGGTGAAAGTATTAGAGGAATTCTACAATCCGTATCGTGAATTATTTGTGATTGCCGAATCTTCTATGCCCAAAGTTACTGTCCAAACACTAACTGGAGAATCATGTCCTGAATGCGAGAGACCATTGGCTGAAAAGATAGGGCGTAATGGGAAATTTATAGCTTGCACTGGATTTCCGGAATGCAGATATAGCAGACCATATCAAATATCTACTGGTGTGTCTTGTCCAAAATGCCATGGATTGTTGGTTCAACGGAAAGGTAGGAGAGGTGGTAGGGTGTTTTACGGATGTTCAAGCTATCCGTCTTGTGACTTTTCCTTGAGGCAAAAGCCAATCCCAAATCCTTGTCCTAGTTGTGAATCAGTTCTTGTGATAAATAATAGGCATTCAGTTTCCTGTTCATCGTGTGATTATAGTGCTGATATAGAAGAGTTCCAAGTAGATGGTTCTGCTGCTGAGGTGGCTGTTTGAATGATCAGGAAACAAGTTTAAATATATTAGAATATATAGATGGCTATATAGATTATTTGAGAGGCGAACGAAATCTTTCGGATTACACCGTTCGTAATTACGTTGACGATCTGAAACCATTTTCGGAGTTTCTTTCCTCTAACGACGTTAAACACATCAACGATATAAATAGGTCAGTAATAAGAGAATACATAGCTTGGATGATGTCATCTCGTCTTTTGATGAAGCAAACTAATGTGCGTCGGCGAGGACACATGCGAGGCAGTGTGGTAAGAAACATGGCCTCTATTAGGTCGTTTTTTCGTTATTTAGTATACAAAGGTATATGCGAATCTGATTCTTTGTGGTATTCGGTGAGTCGCAGTTCTAGGCCTTTGATTCCGAAATCAGACAGTCTGTTACCTAAAGTTTTAGGCAAGAAAGAAGTTGCTGAACTCGTAAATTATCCATTGAATAAACTGTATTCAGATGCAAGATTCAGGGAAAGAGATAAAGCTATACTTGAGCTTTTATATGCTAGTGGACTGAGGGTTGGGGAGCTGTCATCCTTAAATTTACGAGATTTAGATGTCGATAATCGACTCCTGAGGGTTCTTGGCAAAGGGTCTAAGCACAGAGAAGTGTTTATGGGTAAAACGGCTCAGAATTCTCTTAAATCCTATCTACTAAATTCTAGGCCTTTGTTGTTGAAAAAGAACAAAAATAATGCACTATTCCTGAACAAATTTGGGTATAGGCTTAGTAAGCGGTCCGTTCAAGATATGGTGTCAAGATATAGCCTTATGTCTATAGGAGAAAAGATCAATCCACACATGTTGAGGCATAGCTTTGCAACACATCTTTTGGATGGTGGAGCCGATATTAAAGTGGTTCAAGAATTATTGGGACACTCTTCACCCTCAACTACCCAAATATACACACACGTTAGCTTGGAAGAGTCCAAAAAAAAATATTTGGCCTTTCATCCGAGGGCGAAAATTTCTTAGACACAATTACCGTTAGGATTCATTAATTTCTGCTTTTGGTCCAGTTTCTGGGATAAATAGAGCAGCAATAAATAGAGTTATTGGCAGAGGGGATACGAAGGTGAGTCCTGTAAGTAATGAGCCGCTGGATTCTTGTAATGCACCTACAATAATTGGTCCCATAGTAGCCCCAATTGGGAACAAAGTTCTATTCAAACCACCCGCTACTGCAACTTCCCTTGGGGACAACTTCATATCGAGTGGTATAGTAAATAATACAGGTGGAAATGACATTGCCAATGCACCTATAACAAAGAGTATTAAGTATGCGATTGATATTATGTCTATATTCAAGAGAATTAGATACATGCCTGGCAGTATTAAACCTGCAAATAACAGTATAGGCTTTCTCCTGCCAATTTTTTGAGACAGTGCACCACCTAACACAGATCCAAATATGCCCCCTAATGGGAAAGCAGACATCAGCAATCCAGCTGTGGCTACGGAGATGTTCATGTGTTCGATTGAATAGCTTGGGTAAAATGTTACGAATGAAGCGAACGTACACGCTATTCCCATTTGAGAACCAGCTATAACCCACAATATTTTCTTTCTTACCAACACTCCAGCAGGGTTGCCTTGTTTCGTAGATGATGTATTGGTAGGATTTGTCGTTGTACTCTGTTTGCCAAAAAATATCCATGACAACGAAAAGGCAATCATATAAATTGCTATAACGACATAAACTAATCGCCAACTATCAAAAATAGTAACCATTGCAGGTACAAGAACCAACGCTAGAGTTTGGCCTATTGATCTGATACTAAAATCTAATCCGTTTACAATGGAATACAGTCTTGATTGGAACCACTGTTGGATGAATATTATTTGAAGCGTTAATCTAACACTGGCTAAAGCCACAAAGGTGAATCTAGAGATTATTAATATTTCTACATTGGTCGCCAGTGAGTGAGCAAGAGATGTTATTCCCATTCCCAAAGTTGCAATAAGAGTAACTATTTTAGGGTTGTATTTAGTTAGCCATATGCTGGTAGGCAACGACATAAGACCGAAACCAAAGAATCCGGCAGAACCCAGTATCCCTGCTTGTATGGGGGATATGCCGAGATCATCTTGCCATAACGGCAAGAGGACACCTATAGACATGAAGACAAATACGTTTCCAATGTCTATAGCCCAAAGATTACTCATCACTACCCAGGCATATGGGTCCTGTTTTAATTGGTCTTTAGTTTCCAAGTATTATAAACCAAATGTACATTTTGTTTTTCAATATCCAAATGTCCTGAGCGCTAACATAGTGTCTTGGATGAATTTGTCTGCCTCAAAATCTTCCATAGTAAACGGCTTGTTTTTGTTTATTGGAGATACAAGGTAATGCCACAGTGCCATACGGGCTTTTGTTACCGACGATTCATTTCTTGCTTGTATTATCACCGGTAGGTATTGACCGGTTAATCTTATTAGCAGTAGTTCTGATCCTTCTGGTTTAAATACGTCTGGCATGTTGGTATCTACCAATTTCTGCCACAAATCGCATTTCAAGATATCGTCTTTCCGCAAAATATTTAACTTTACTCCTGTTGGCTCAAATAAACTTTTAACTGGAGACGCTTGTCATCTATATGGTATATTAAGCAGGTTATCACGTTTAGCTAGATGTGCAAGACATTTTATTGTGATTGGGGAATATTATGGCAATAGATGAGGGTGTAGAAACAGCGATCTTAGCTGGAGGGTGCTTTTGGTGTTTGGAGGCTGTATTTGAACAACTGGAGGGTGTTTTACATGTGGAGTCTGGATACATAGGAGGTCATGTTCCCTATCCCACATATGAGGAAGTTTGTGGTGCTAGAACAGGACATGCTGAGGCAGTCCGGGTCATTTTTAAACCAGAAATTTTATCGTATAAAGAACTGCTTGAAATATTTTTTTCCATACATGATCCGACTACTCTGAACAGACAGGGCCCAGATTCCGGACCTCAATACAGATCTGCCATATTCGTTAACACTGATGAACAAGAAAAGGTGGCTGTAGATGTAATTGACAGTATACAAGAATCTGGAATTTGGTCTGGACTCCTAGTAACGGAAATTGATCATGCTACAGAATTCTATATAGCTGAGGGATATCACCAAGAATACTATAGAAAAAATGCCATTCAGCCCTATTGTCAGATCATAATTGATCCTAAAGTGGCGAAGTTCCGAAAAGAGTATAAAGCTAGATTGAAAGTCGAGTACTCTGAAGCATAACAAAGTTCAAGGTGCAGCTCTAGAATATTGATTAGACCAGACAGATTGGTCATCAAGGTATTTTTGGGCCGATAAAGGCCAATATGGATTCCTGAGAAGTTCTCGTCCAATGAATATTGCGTCGGCGTGACCATTGACTAGCACATCTTCCGCTTGCTGCGGGTTCGTTATAAGACCTACAGCACCAGTCATGATATTGGAACCAGATTTAATTTGGGACGCGAATGGCACTTGATATCCTGGATACGGTTCCAGTTTTTGAGATGAAGAGTTACCACCAGAAGAGCAGTCAATGAGATCAACTCCATGGGCTTTGAGTTGGACACTTAATAAAACAGAGTCTTCTATATTCCACCCACCCTCTACATATTCGGTACTTGATATACGTACAAAAAGAGGAATGTCTTCTGGTATGGAGGATCTTACTTTATCTACTATTTCTATAGGAAACCTGACTCTGTTTTCGAACGATCCTCCATAGGCGTCATTCCTTTTATTGGATAATGGTGACATGAATTCGCATGCAAGATATCCGTGAGCAAAATGTAATTCTATTACCTTGATACCAGACTCTATGGATCTCTCAGCCGCATTGCCAAAATCTTGTACGATTTTCCCAATGTCATCTTGTGAGAGAGTGTTGGGGGTTGAGTCATTTTCGGAAAATGGTATAGCACTCGGTCCTACTGTCTCCCATCCACCTTCAGTAGTACTTAGAAGAGATCCTCCATGCCAAGGTCTATCGTGTGACGCTTTTCTTCCGGCATGGGCAAGTTGAATGGCCGGAGTTGACCCTTGTGATTCTATGAATTTAGCGATTGGTCTGAACGAATTTATGTGGTCGTCGGACCATATACCTAAGTCCCAGGGAGATATTCGTCCCTCGGGAGAAACGGAGGTAGCTTCAAACATCACTAAACCAGCACCACCTACGGCTCTGCTGCCTAGGTGTACCATATGCCAGTTTGTGGGATGACCGTTCATTTCCTCAGCAGAGTATTGGCACATAGGAGAAACGAAGACCCTGTTCTTAATAGTTTCCCCTCTGATTTTTATTGGAGTGAACAATTGGCTCATTTTTTTCACCTTAAATAATAATTAAGAATATCTAGTTTATTAAAACTTTATTTTTTCTTAGGAGGCGCCCACACCTCTCCCGGCTTTGTAGGATGTCTATACATATGTCCAGAATTGATATCAGGAAAAACTATTTCATCTGCCCGACTTACTGCTGTTCTATATAGCTCAATCAATGATTGTTCCGATTCATATGCGAATGGGTCTCCTAGTTGTTGTTCTATTTCCCCTCCGGGTTCAGGCTTGTTTTCGAGTAACCAGTTCGTTGATTCTGTTAAAGCTTCTGGTATAGAGACAATATCGCTATATCCCAACTCCATTTTGATTTTTGAAATATCTAACTCAGATATTGGACGGGTTCTAGTTGATCCACCTTTGTAAATTTTGATGGATAATTCAGGAGGCATTTCAACTAATTCACCTGTGTAGTTAAGTAATGAACCGATAAATTCTACTATTTGCCGTTGTGAGAATTGTGTTTCTTCGCCAACATTATATATTTGCCCTGCGGATTCCTGAGGTTTATCTACCCCTAGTAAGACTGAATATCCTGCGTTTTTCCCGAACGACCTACGTCCGAAACCTCTACCACTTGAAACCACTATGTTTGGTCTTTTGTCTACCATTCTTCTTATAATGCTCCATTCTGGATTAGCGGGGGCATTGGGCCCGTAGATTTGTGGGTAACGAAAAATAGTTGCGTTGTAATGACCCTCGTTATGGGCCTGTAGCACAGCTTGTTCAGTTACCCATATCATATAAGGTAGCTTTGGACCATTTGGGTCTGTAGCAATTGGACTGTCTTCAGTTATTGATATAGGAGCACCCATAGGACCCCATTCTTGTGAATCTCTTGGCGAGTATATCATGCTACCGCTTACAGTTATTAATCTGTCTGTTTTGCCCTTCATTACATCAGCTATTAATCTGACTCTGCCATATGTTGCTATGGCAAGGTCAAATTGCCTTCCGTCTAAACTGCTTTGCAATGTTTCTAAAAAATGAGGGTCGGTGTGTATATGTTCTACTGGTTGGATAAATTCTACTTCGTGTTGGCCTCCATGTAGAACGGAAACTTCGTAATCACGTTCAATCAACCCATTAACTATGGATGGACCAGATGGGCCGGTTCCGCCGATGACAAGAGCCTTCATAATTCACTCTCCTATGTTAATGACAATTATAGACTTGCACACCATTACTTTATTTCAATTATTTAATGCAACAACCAATAAGCCTAATGCATTCAATAACGTATCCCAGTACATACTTGGTAAAAACTATATTTATTGCCAGGGAACGTTTTTCAAAGTTGACCTATTTAATCTAATGGGGCGTTTGGGTCGTACATTTCCACCCTAGTAATACCTACCATAAGATTGTTAGTTGAAGGGTCAAAAGGATTTGCACCCTCGTTTCCTCCGACTATCAAAATCTTTCCATCGGCTAGAGTCGTGGCAGTATGGCCGAAGTTGCGAGCTATCAACAATTCAGGTAGTGCAACCCATAGTCCCTGTGATTCATCGTACTTCTCAGCACTACTGTCTGATACCAGTATGAGTGTGCCATCACTCAGATAAGTAGAGGAGTGGTTCTCCATACCACTCAGTAGAGAGGTTGCGTTAGCCCATGTGTCGGCATCGGGATTATATACATCGACTTTCATAGTTTTTACTAAAAAGGCGTCATGAGATGCTAATGCACCGCCAACCTTTTCTGCCCTAGCTCCTTTTACCACGCCACCACCAGCTAGTAGCACAGTCCCGTCTGATATTTTGTTAAGAGTGTATCCTCCCAGTCGTTGTTTCATTACTTGTGACGGAGATGACCATTCTCCTGTATCAGGGTCATAAACTTCTGAGAATTTCTTGCCGGCTATCAGTGCTCTTCCATCGTCTAGTAACACCATGTCATCGGTAGTATGGTCTTCTTGCATATCTCCAGTTTTGGTCCATTCTCCGGTGCCAGGGTCGTAAATTTCTGCCGTGTTCTTGGCTTTCCTGCTGCCTGGATCCTGGCCGCCTGCCACTAGTACTTTGCCATCGGACAATTTTGTTATTGCATGCCAGGATCTAGCTTTTTCCATGCTACCGGTAGCTTCGAACGTACCAGTAGACACGTTGTATATTTCTACTTCTTCGCTACCGCCGACTATTAATACGTTCCCATTGTCTAGTAGGGTCGCAGTATGGCCCTCGCCTCTTTTGACGAGAGTGTCACCAGCTGACTCCCACGTCCCAGACGAGGTGTTGAAAACTTCAGCAGTTTTAGTACTGGTTCTGAACTTGCTTTCTCCACCTACAATCAAAACGTTTCCATTGTTCAATAAAGTTGCCGAATGGAACCACCTTCCAAGTGCAATGTCAGGCGCTCCTGTGTCTATTACTTCATCCCCGCCTCCGCATGCCATTAGAATTAATGCCATCGACATTGCTAGTACTCGAGTTAGAAGTTTTTTGAATGATATTATTCTATTGAACATGGTTGGCTCCAATCTATATGATATATAGTTATCCTTTTGGACTTCGTTTCGATATTACCATTCTACATCAGGTTCATATATTGTTCCAATAGTTGACATTTTATATGGGTTAGCTGTTCTGATATAGACGCACTATTCTAACAACTTTTGCATAGCAATAATATAGATAGTTATATATCTCATGACATTGACACTTAAACATGGCTCATACTAAAATTAGGAGACTCGTCGGTATCAAATTCATTCAACTAGAATCCAGTGGAGGTTAATAATGGTTAATACAAAAAAGAAAACTGGACTAACAGGTAAAAGGCCGCTAGAAGGTATCAGAGTTCTCGACTTCACATGGGTAAGAGCTGGTCCTTGGTGTACAAGATGGTTAGGGGCTATGGGAGCTGAGGTTATAAAAGTCGAATGGCCTATCAATCCTAGTACTAGAGGTATTGGTAGAGTAGTTCCAGATCCTGTGCCTGGCTTTGAAGCAACATTGAACAACAATGGGCATTTTAGTGATACAAATGCCAACAAACTGAGTGTAACTTTAAATACACGTTCACCTAGAGGCAACGACCTTGTAAAGAGATTGGTCTCTGTATCTGACATTGTCATAGAAAACTTTGCTGCAGGTGTTTTGGAAAAATGGGGCCTTGGTTACGAGGAGATGAAGAAACTGAGACCAGACATCATATATCTTTCCATGTCTGGTTTTGGACACACAGGCAGAAATAAAGATTATCAAACTATGGGTCCGATAGCACAAGCGTTATCCGGACTCACATTCACCTCAGGACTTCCTGGCGAAGAACCTGCAGGTTGGGGCTGGTCATATATGGATGATACTGGCGGTATGTATGGTGTTATGTATGCCCTCAGTGCACTCTATCACAGAAATATGACTGGAGAGGGTCAACATATAGATAGTTCCCAATGGATAAAGGGAGTTCAATTGAACGGGGCTGCTTTTCTGGATATACAGGCTAATAACAGATCAACCGCTAGAGAGGGATTCCCTGCTGGTAACCGTGCCGTGTGGCCGGGAACACCAGTTTTAGATAATTACCGTGAAGGTATTTACGTACCTCACAATGCATATAGAACCAGTCCTGGAGAATACAACGACTGGTGTGCGATAGTCTGCTTTACAGATGAC
>CAYUCO010000007.1:0-33554 GCA_964443385.1 uncultured Dehalococcoidia bacterium
CCCATATGATGAAAATTACCACCACTTTCACCGGTGCCACGAAAATTGAATATAACTGTTGTTATCCCTTCCAGTGCAAACCATTCAGCTAAGTCAACATAACTAATTTCCCCTGTATTATCAGTAACTGAATCAGCAGAATTGCTTTTGTACGATGGCATTCCATGGCAAATTACCACCGATTGATTGTCATGAATGTTATTAATTGCTGGCTTGAATATAGCGCCAGAAATAAACACATTGTCACCAGATTCAATCCTGAGATCCTGCCGAATAATCAATTTATACCTCACTACCCTGTTGTTTATTACAAATATGTATTGTAATTTCTACATTCAACAATTTCCATCGTCATTGATCTATCGTATACTTAACTACGTAATATTCATGATAAAAATAAAAAGGAGCGTCTTCTAATGGGTAATGCCAATTCCTATCGCCTGCCAACGAACGTCAATCCCGTTAACTACGAAATTTCATTGAGCCCTGACCTAGAGAACTTTACTTTCCATGGGGAAGAATCCATTCTAATAACGGTTACTGAAGAAACAAAATCCATATCGCTAAATTCTATAGACATAAACATCACGCGAGCTATCCTGACTACTAAAAACGGAGACACTCAAGTTCCAATTGAAACATCTTTCAACGAAGAGTACGAAACCGTAACATTCAAATTCGAAAAGGATGTACCATCAGGAGAATCTGAATTATCGATCGTATTCGAAGGAACTTTAAACGACCAGTTAAGGGGATTCTATAGGAGTCAATACACCAACCCTGAAGGCGAACAGAAATATCTAGCTACCACTCAATTCGAAGCCACTGACGCTAGAAGGGCTTTTCCATGTTGGGATGATCCAGCAATTAAAGCCACATTTGACGTAACTTTGGTGGTTCCAAATGATTTAGTCGCCATCTCGAATACCCAGATTGAATCAGAAACTGATACAAAAACCGGTAAGAAATCCTTCCACTTTGCTAGAACACCCAAAATGTCTACTTACCTACTAGCATTTATAGTCGGAGATATGATTTCAGTGAGCAAAAATAGCTCTAACGGAACACTCGTACGGGTTTGGGCAACCAGAGGCAAAGAACAACAAGGTCTTTTCGCAGTTGAAAATGCAGCCAGTATGCTTGATTATTTCAATGATTACTTTGGAATACCCTATCCATTGGATAAACTGGACCATATTGCGATACCGGACTTCGCAGCCGGGGCAATGGAAAACTGGGGTGCAATAACCTATAGAGAAACTGTACTTCTCTATGACCCGGAGAACTCTTCTGCCAGCACTAAACAACGGATACTCGAGGTGATAGCACACGAGATGGCTCACATGTGGTTTGGTGACTTAGTAACTATGGAATGGTGGGACGATCTATGGCTAAATGAGAGCTTCGCCTCCTGGATGGGAGACAAAGCAGTAGATCATGAATACCCAGAATGGGATGTCTGGACTCAATTCGTCTTTCAAGATACAAACCGAGGCTTAAGCTTGGACGGTTTGCGTAATTCTCATCCCATAGAAGCTAAGGTGGAAAATCCAGCTGAGATCAGAGAGCTCTTTGATGCTATAAGTTATAGTAAAGGAGGAGCCACGCTAAGGATGTTAGAGGATTTCCTCGGACCAGAGGTTTTTCAGGATGGCCTCCACAATTACCTAACTAAACATCAATATGGTAATGCAAGGACAGAAGATCTTTGGAATGCATTAGAAGAATCTTCTGGTAAACCAGTAACCGAAATTATGAACACCTGGGTAAAACAAGTAGGTTACCCCTATATCCAAGCAGAATGTTCGCATAATGGTGACATACTCGAAATAAAACTGAGTCAAAGTCGATTTCTATATGACAACTTACTGGACCCAGGGAATATAGACCAGTCTTTATGGCAGGTACCAGTCAAGATGATCACATCAGAACAAAACACATATGACGCATCACTTCTGATGAAAACTAAATCTCAAAACGTTTCTACCAAAATTACTAATGCCGTGCCATCATGGTTCAAAATAAATGCAGGGCAGACCGGATTTTATAGAGTAAACTACACAGAGGAAGGGTGGTCAAATGTCAAAAAGGCTATTGAAGAAAGTGATCTTCCTGCAGTAGATAGACTCGGCCTACAGAACGATTCCTATGCATTGGTCAAATCCGGACATCTGGAAGCCTCTGCATTCTTATCTCTGGCTGAATCCTATACCAATGAGACTGATTCTTCCGTATGGAGTGACTTATCTGTAAATCTCCGAGGAATGGAAAGTCTGTTGTCACAGGAATCTTTTTTGGAAAATTATCGTAGTTTTGCCCAAAAGTTATACAGTAAAATCGCTTTATCTGTCGGATGGGACGCTAAAGGAGACGAGGGGCATCTACAGTCTATATTGAGAAATACTGTTCTAGGTCAGATCGGCCACTACGGAAACAAGGACACACTCGAAATGGCCAAAACAAAATTTAATGAATTCATCAAGGAACCATCAAGTCTTCACCCGGATTTAAGAGCAATAGTTTATTCACTAGTGGCTCAAAACGGAGGAGAGGCAGAATATCAAACTCTGTGGGATCTTCACGCTAAAGCTAACTTACACGAAGAACGCGTTCGGATACTGGGCTCTCTTACAAGATTTCAGGACAAAGAACTTCTTAACGATCTCCTACAGAGGTCACTCTCTGACGAAGTACGATCACAGGACACTGTTCTAGTAGTGGTATCAACCGCCAACAACATCGGAGCTAGAGACCTAACTTGGGAATTCGTTAAAAATAACTGGAATGAGTTCGACCGGAGGTACGGTAAAGGTGGATTCGCCATAATGAATCTGGTAACCATAACGGGTCTGTTCACGGAGATTGAAAAAGTTGAAGAGGTACAGTCGTTTTTCCAAACTAATCCAGCTCCTTCTGCTGAACGAACTATTCAACAATCTTTAGAGCGAATACAACTCAACTCGAAATGGTTAGATCAAAACCGAGATAACCTAGATAGGTGGTTTAACAAATAGTGATCAAAAACATATTACCTACTCTTGACCAATAGTATCCTCGTGATATAATTAATCTTACCCTAGAAAAGGAATAGCCATGCAAGAATTTGAGTACGTAGCACCTACAAGCCTTGAAGATGCCGTCAAGTTGATGGCCGAAAAAGGACCAAAGGCCAAAGCTTTGGCCGGAGGCACAGACATTCTGATCCAATTGAGGGGTGGCAGATACCAAATAGATAGGTTGGTAGACGTAAAAAACATACCCGAGTTGAATCAGCTCTCATGCTCACAGAGTGACGGCCTAACCATTGGCGCAGCTGTAGAAAACTATAAGATTTATGAAAGCTCGGAAGTACAAAGACTGTACCCTGCAATGGTAGACTCATCATCTCTAGTCGGTGGAATACAGGTACAAGGAAGAGCAACCGTGGGAGGCAACTTGTGCAATGCCGCTCCAAGTGGCGACACAATACCTACACTGATAGCAGAAAGCGCTCAGGCCTTAATTGCAGGTCCAAACGGACAAAGAACTGTACCTGTAGAAGAATTCTGTACCGGCCCAGGACGCAATCAACTAGCTGATGGTGAATTATTAGTATCAGTTAACCTGCCCCCTGTAAAACCCAATTATGGGGCTGCATTCTTAAGATTCATTCCTAGGAACGAAATGGATATAGCAGTAGCCAATTGTGGCGCTTCAGTCCAATTAGATGAATCAAGACAAAAGATAGTCTCAGCCAAAATTGCTATTGGATCGGTGGGACCAACTGTAATCTATTGTAGCGAAGCTAGTAACTCACTAGCCGGAGCAGACGCAAATGAAGCGTCCATCGAAGCTGCTGCCGCTGCTGCGCAGAAGGCCGCAAGCCCAATCAATGACATGCGTGGTACCGTAGAACAAAGGATCCATTTGGTAGGAGTCCTTACCAAAAGAGTCCTACGTATAGCCATATCAAGAGCCAAAGGAGAGTAATAATAACCATGGCAGATAAGATTCACGTACAAAGCAATATCAACGGCTACGATGTAGACTTTCTCTGCGAGAGTCGACAGAGCCTTCTGGAAGTACTTAGGGATGTACTCAACCTAACTGGATCCAAAGAAGGCTGCAACGACGGCAACTGCGGAGCCTGTACCATAACAATGGACGGCAGAATAGTAGAATCATGTTGCATCCTAGGAGTAGAGGCAGAAGGTAAAGAAATAGTTACTATAGAAGGTGTTGCATCAGCAGACAGCTTACACCCTGTTCAGCAAGCATTTCTGGAAGAGGCAGCGCTGCAGTGCGGTATATGCACTCCAGGTTTCATAGTATCCGCAAAGAACTTACTAGAAAGAGAGCCGGACGCAGATGAAGAAAGAATTAGATTCTGGCTGGCTGGTAATCTCTGTAGGTGTACTGGATACGACAAAATAGTAAGAGCGGTACTTAAGGCCGGAGAAGTGATGAGAAAGGGATAAACACCCTCAAACAAACACTTATCCTAGAACATTTTCGGAACTAAATAAACTTCTTGCGACCGCACAAGGTCCCAAGAAGTTTATTTGCAAATGGGACATCTAGACCCATTGTATCAAAATAAACAATAATCTCTCTGGAGGTAAATCAATTATGGCTACAGTTATTGGACAAGAAGTTGTAGATCCCGGGGAATATAAAATAATTGGTACTCGTCCCGTCCGACATGATGGCGTAGATAAGGTGACTGGAAGGGCAAAATACGGTGCTGATGTCCAGTTAGCCGGCATGTTACACGGTAAAATTCTAAGAAGCCCTCATGCTCATGCGAAAATATTATCTATAGATACTAGTAAGGCAGTTGCATTGCCAGGGGTTAAGGCAATAGTAACATCCGCTGATTTCCCTATATTAAAAGATCAAAGTCTGGATTTCGGGGAAACTCAGGGCAACATAAGAATGTTGGCTGAAAACATACTAGCCAATCAGAAAGTCCTGTATAAAGGTCATGCCATACTAGCAATAGCAGCAACTGATCAACATATAGCAGAAGAGGCATTAGACCTTGTAGAGGTCAAATATGAGCACCTAACTCCGATATTTGACGTCAAAGCAGCCATGAAGAAAGACGCCCCTGTCCTACATGAGAATTTGACAACCATATTCAGAGTCGACAGATTCGGCAAAGGAGAGGACACAGGTGTAAAAGGCAATGTTGCGGGTTTAATACAATTCAAAAGAGGTGATCTAGACGAAGGGTTTAGCAAATCAGACGTCATAATTGAACGAGAATTCACTACCCAAACTGTTCACCAAGGTTACATAGAACCCCATACATCCACTGGCCAGTGGTCCCAAGACGGCCATCTAACAATATGGACAAGTACTCAAGGTTCATTCGTAATAAGAGGAGCAACTGCGGCTATTCTTGGTATACCTGAATCAATGGTTAAGGTGATACCAATGGAAATAGGCGGCGGTTTTGGTGGAAAGACCATCACTTACCTAGACCCTCTAGTAGCAATCCTGTCTCGCAAAACAGGTCGGCCCGTAAAAATAACCATGACCAGAAAAGAAGTGTTTGAAGGTACAGGGCCAACATCAGGAACATATATGCGATGCAAAATGGGAGCAACAAAAGATGGAAAAATTACAGCTGGAGAACTGTACCTAGCATACGAGGCTGGAGCATTCCCAGGTTCACCAGTTGGTGGTGGGGCTATGAGCGGTTTCGGACCCTACAAGATAGACAATCTGCAAGTAGATGGATACGACGTAGTTGTAAACAAACAAAAGACAGCAGCATACAGGGCACCTGGTCAGCCTCAAGCGGCTTTTGCCGTTGAACCAGTGATAGATGAACTTGCTGAAAAACTTGGCATAGATCCAATGGATTTCAGAATTATTAATTCGGTACATGAGGGAGACAGAGCCCCTAGCGGAGTTCCTCATTTAAAGTGGGGGTGTGAAGAAGTAGAACAAGCTATGAAAGATCATCCACATTACAATGAAAAACTGACTGGTCCAAACAGAGGGAGAGGCGTAGCTGTCGGGTATAGACTTAATGCTGGTGGCAGTGGATCTTCGGCAACCATAAATGTGAATGCTAACGGAACCATAAACCTGATCACTGGCTCTGTAGATATAGGAGGCACACGCACAGCCGTTGCTATGCAGGCGGCCGAAGTTTTAGGAATATCAATAGATGATGTTAATCCCACAGTTGTGGACACTGATGCTGTGGGGTGGACCGGTGCGACTGGTGGAAGCCGTATAGCATTTGATACCGGTAGAGCAGCAATACTAGCTTCATATCAAGTGATAACGGAAATGTCAGAAAGGGCTGCCCTTCTTTGGGATGTAGACTCATCCGATATAGCATTCGAAGACGGAGTTTTTATATCTAATAAAAACACAGAAGACACAATAAGTTTCAAAGAACTATCTAGCAGACTTATGGCTACTGGAGGCCCTGTAACTTGTTCGTCGTCTGACACACAAGGCGGGGTAGGTGCGCAACTTGCAGGACACATTGTTGATGTAGAAGTAGACCCGGAAACCGGCAAGGTGGATTTACTGAAATACACAACTTTCATAGATGCAGGCAAGGCCGCACATCCTAGTTATGTCGAAGGACAAATGCAAGGAGGGGCTCTTCAAGGAATAGGTTGGGCCTTAAATGAAGAGTACTTCTTTACCGAAGACGGTACAATGGCTAACGCAAGTTTCCTTGATTACAGAATGCCTACTTCGCTCGATTTGCCCATGATCGACACCGTAATAATCGAAGTACCGAATGCCCGTCATCCTTTTGGTCTGAGAGGAGTCGGCGAGACAGTACTAATACCTCCAATGGCCGCTATCGCTAACGCTATATATGATGCGATCGGGGTTAGAATGGATAGATTACCCATGTCTCCTGGGGCAATATTAGAAGCACTACATGATAAAAAGTAATGGAAATAATACAGTCTGAGATCGTTAATAGGCTTATTTAGTCAATTTAATATATTGAAGCAGAATGCAGTGCAAAAAATATCATACTTGTTCGTTCTAAGTCTCGACTGTGGAGAATATTATATAAACCAAACCCAAAACCTCCAACGTGAGATCGAGCAACACTATCTAGGGAAAAAACCTGAAACAAACAACAAAAATCCTCAATTAGTTTGGTCTGAAAAGATGACTGGTGAAGATTCAGATCTGCAAAAACAGGTTGAACACATAAGAGCAATGTATAAACAGGACCCAGATGGCATGCTGCACAGGCTTCAATCTAGACTACCTCTAGGCGGGATTATCTGGGGCTAGTCACCCTAACCTACTAATACATAACTAAAGTTAATGGGGTTCTTACGTACAACTTTTTCTTTTATTAACTTCTCTAAATGGGCTACAATGTTTCTAGAGGCCGCGGATCTCAGTCCCTTATTTAATTGAGGAGAATATATCTCCTGCACAATTAATTCTACAGTATTAATTCCTCTGCCAATTGCACTAATTATCGCGCGTTCTCTATTTAATCGATTTTCGATATATTTGGAAATTAATTGTTCACCTACAGGAGGAAAACACACAGCACCATGAGCTGGACATATTGTACTTACCTTATGACCGGAAAGCCTGTGCATTGAATCCATGTACGCAGACATATCCTGTACTGTGGAAGAGGAACTTCCCAGTACTGTGTCTCCGGTGAACATAATTTCCTCTGAGTTAATGTAATAGCAAACGTGAGTTTCATCATGCCCGGGAGTGAATATAGATAACAAGTTAACGCCTTCAGCAACATCTACAGACTGATTGTCTAATATTGGGTGTACAACCTTATCAACTAGAAGTTTTTCCAATCTACCTACAAGTTTGGGGTGGCAAAACACTGGAGCGTCTATTTCGCTCAATATACGCTTTAACCCTCCAACATGATCATTATGTCCATGGGTAATGAGCACACCGTTTATTTCTGGGCGGCCAAGAGATGCATATCCATTCAGTATGGCGTTTATCCATTTATCATCATTCTCACCAGCATCTATCATAAACATACCGTTGGACACATTTCCAACGAAGAATATATTAGACCCACCGGGATGGAAAAAAGAGTCGTCGTCAATATGGACTGAATAAACGTGGGGACTTATTTGCATCTAATGTTCCCTCACGAATTATACTTTGATTATGGAGTTGCCTTGTCTGGTCCAACCCTTGGATAATATTTCACTTGAATCCAAAAGTTTCTGCAGAGTTTTGTAGTTCGAAGAGCTCAGTTTAGAAACTCCTAAAACTTTCGCTGCTATAATAGCCGCAGAAGGCCCTGGCATAGCATTCCCAGAACGAGACGCTCGTTTAGACCAAGCCGCATCTATAGTTGCCCATACCTCATTATCAACATCAACCACATTTGTTGAGCGAGATGCATTGCTTTCTGTTTCTCTCAGCGTTGTTCTTGGATTCATATATCTCCCCGTATTATTCCGCAGAACACCAACCGGGTTTTCCGTGTCGCCAGAGTTAGTATACTCCAATAATTCAACCACTATATCTCCTGGACCCTTTGGCCTAGATATCTTCACATCTGGCGAGGATTCCAAGTATCTTGTGAATGTAGCATGACCCAATGTGCGAAAATCGAAACTTGGATCTAATCTCTGTAAGGTTTGTCTTAGTTTGCTACCCACAACTCTGCCCTCTTCGTCCATAGCAGACCTTACGGATCTAATCAGTAATTCACTTGATCTAGCTTTTTGCAGTTCAGATATGTTGTTTCTCTGTGTTGTGCTCTCATCCAAATAAAAATATCTATCGCATGATATTACCAATGCCCTAGATGCGGTTAGCTTTCTGCCGGCACCGATCACTGTCTTGCCGCCTGCTCTGAGTTTACTAACCAGTGGAACAAAGTCACTATCTGAAGAGACTATTACAAAAGTATCTATTGGAGATTGATATAACAAGTCTATCGAGTCTATAACTAATTTTATATCACTGGAATTCTTGCCTGAAGAAGCCATGTGAAATAAATGAACCGGTTCTATACCCAATTGCAAAACTTGCTCTCTGGTGCTACGCGCAGTAGACCAATCAGCATAAGCACGTTTAATTGTTATTCTTCCAATATCTGATATTTGATCAAAAAGCCACTGAATAGAACTCAATCCAACATTTTCAAAATCTATGAGAACTGCAACCTGCCGCTCAAAATTTGGATTAGTACTATTTATCATATACTATCATACCCTCCCTTTATTAAATGAGCCCCATTAATTATGAGCAATCAAATTTATCTAGATTATATCCTCTCACCTGGTCGGTCAGTTGATTGAAACTAATTCAATTTCAAATGTTAACGGCAATCCTGCCAATCTATGATTGGCATCTACTGTAAAAGTGTTCTCATTAACATTTGTAATTCTACCAGTTGCGCCATTAGTGAATGTAACCTGACCATCAACAGTAGCTCCACTAGGTAATTGGTCTATAGGAAAATCAATGATTAAATCCTGGTCTGTTTCTCCATAGGCCTCAACAGGTTCTAATCTAACAATTTTCTTTTCACCCAATGCCATGCCTAATACTGCCGCATCAAACCCTGCAATCATCTGACCAGCTCCTACAGTAAACGAAAGTGGATTACGTCCGATAGAAGAATCGAATTCCTCGCCATCATCTAGCGTGCCTGTATAATGAACACTAACATTGTCACCCTGCTTAGCAACCAACACATCCTCCAAATCTTCAGCTTCTCCGCTCTTTACCACATTTCCGTCTCCAGAACATGCCAACAGCAATGGTAAAAGCAACATAGAATAGATATATTTACTCATAAAGTAATTATAGCGACTTTGCGATATAGGGCAACACCCCCTGTAAATTTCATATTCACTAACAAAACAGATTTCCCAAAAAGCTGATACAATGTGGTCAAAAGGCAAGTGGCATGGAAATAACTGAAAAAGTACACACAGTCGAAGATGTATATGGAAGTAATGTAGTTTTATTATTGGACACTGAAATAACTGTCGTAGATACGGGCTTTCCTGGTAATGGCCAAAAAATATTAGACTACATACGAGATATTGGCAGGCAAACTGAAGACATAAAAAGAATACTGATAACTCATTTCCACTTTGACCATTCAGGGAGTGCACTAGAAATACACAACCTAACAGGGGCATCGATAATAGCCCATAAAGATGAAGTAATAAAGAACAATGACGGTACCCTTCTCCTTAGAAAAGGAGAAGAAAGTGAACCACCACCTCTCTGGTACAAGTTGGCATTAAGAGCAACAGGTCTTGGGAGGAAAAGCCCTAAAAAGCCTGCCAGAGAATTACATGACACACCTGTACATGAAACGGTATCACACGGTGATGTTATACCTGGATTGGGAGGTGTAAGTATAATACATTCACCTGGACATACACCCGGCAGCATATCTCCATTTGTCTCAGACCCTAAAATAATATTTTTAGGAGACTCAGTTATAAACAATATAGACAGACTAAGTAGACCTCTAATGTGGGACCGGTCTAAAAGAAGGACTCTCGACAAATCCCTGCAAGAATTAAGAGAACTAGATGCTGCAATAGCTTGCTTTGGTCATGGTCCCGTTCTTACGGAAAATGTAATGACCAAAATTAGGGGGTTAACAGATAGACCATACGATTTGCCTACATGGCAAATAGCTCTAAAGAACTGGAAAACCTTGAGAAGATGGAGATCTACAGGCCAAAAGCCCGGAGCTTGGCAGAAGAAAAATTAATAATATTTTCACCTACCGTAATATGTCTGTGTCGTGTGACGGCTCTTATTAAATCCCATCCAAAGAAACAATGCGATCGTTAAAACAGATCCCGTAGCCAAGACTTTTAGGCTGAGCCCTTTTATACCATTAAAAATATCTTGTAAATAAGAAGTAAGTATCTCTACTAATTTCTCAATAATTATAGACTCAGTGTAACTTGAATCCTTAGCAGTTTCATTAACATAGTCCGACAGATATCTTACAGCGGAAGGTTCAAGAAGATTTGTAGTTAGTAGTAATATAGCAAGAGAAGATAATGCTAGACACAGAAATGGCCATAGCAACTTGCTCCACCAAACTCTACCTGCTAGTATCCCTATAATGATAAGTAGCAAACCTAATATCGAATATAAAATATAAGTATTACTGGCTAACCAAAAAGTATTCTTAACTATATAATTTTCCCTAAACTCACTGCTATCATCCCAAGTATATTTCCATGAGTTGTTGAATATAGATCTTGTAGTGGCTAAATCATCATAACTAATATTTTGTTGTAGGTCATTTTGGGTAAGTGTAAAGTTAAACCCAAGCATTTCACGCAATGGATTCAAGCTCCTGACCAGCATGTAATTTGGGGTCACTTCTATTGATTCTGGAATCACTTCAAAAACCAAACCATTAATTACATTATCGGATGCTAATGTCGCTAAATCTACAACTGTTTTTCTATTAGTCCAAGATGGCACACAAGAAATCTCCATATCTATAACTATGGAGACTTCCCCAGTACAAACCGGCAATAAATTCACCCATTCATCTATTTTCTCATCTACGATTTTCTTCGAACTCTGAAATGCAACTGAGTGCCTGTCAGACATTGTTACATCTAATTGAATATTAGACCGTTGATTCAACAAATAATCTACAATACTCTCTGTAAGATTCAGAGACGTTTTTCTTCGCCAGTCGTAATCAAAAGTTTCTTCGACGATCTGTACAATATCACCATTGCTGATAGATATACTGGAATTTATATATATTCCATCTTTGTAATCAGAGTTTGCTGCGTTTTTTACTGTATCAACTTCGTTTATCAGCATATCCTGTGTAACTTTATAGATTATGGGGCTAAATTCCTCATGGATTTCATCTGATCTATCTTGGATTCCAAAACCTATTTCAAAGCTATCTTCAGTTCCAGATAGGTAATCAAAAACTTTGTCTAAGTCAGACGATGATTTGCTTATTATCCATTCCTTCGAAACAGCTCTGCTAAAAGCTTCTTTTAAACCTACCTCTATTGGATCAGCCCGATACCCGAACCCCCCAAACTCAGACATTATCAAGTCATATGCTGCAACAATGAATTGTCCCTGAATATTTTTTGTTTCATGAATCAAATACTTCGTAATATTTGATAAATCAGGCGCAATAACAAATCGCTCCGAGTGTCCAAGAGTATAGGAATGAAAATCATCTATAACTTTTTCAGTCTCGATCTTCAACCACGGAGACGGAAAAACTCTGTTTACAGAAGCAACGATATCATCCACCGGAATATTAAGTGCCGATAAAAGTGTCATATTTTCCCTAGTTGGCACTAATTCAAAAGGAGCAGATTCTCCAACAATCCCACTCCTATCGGTGTCCTCTCCGAAAATACCAATCGTCTCCTCATCAATATCAGTTATCCATGATTCAGCTAATTCATGCGTAATAAAATTGTAAAAATTAACATCTACAAGTTTTTGTTTGTGGAAATTAGGGTCCAAGAAAGTGCCCTGCAACATACCAATGAACAATGTAAGAAACAGCAACAATGAGAAAAGTAGGATCAGAAACAAAGCTAGAGAACGCCTTATCCAAATCACCATATTTGCCTTATCCGAACCGGTCCATATTAGGTGTTATATAAAATTGCATCTCGCTGATTTATGACAGGCTTTCCTGCAAAGAATGTGACCACGCCTTGTCCAAATCCTCCAATGAAACATCCATCAGAGTACCAATCCTCAAGGAAGTCCCACCAACAACGCCTAATAATACCCAAGGAGTAGATTCCTGTTCCGCCAATGCTTCGAATTTCGATAACTTATCTTTAGACATAGATATAATTATTCTGGATTGTGCCTCCCCAAATAAAGCCGCCTGCCAGTCTTGGTCAAGTTGCCAGTTACTCCTGAAACCAATATTGCCTTGTACACAAGATTCTGCCAATGCTACGGCCAAACCACCATCTGAAACATCATGACTAGAATTAATGAGACCTTCCTTTATGGCATCTCTACAAAGTTTTTGAACTTTGTACTCCATATCTAAATCTATAAAAGGCACACCCTGTACCTTACCGAACATTACTTCCAAATAAGCACTGCCAGACAATCCAGTGACATCTGATGAAACATTTGAGTCTCCCAACATTATCACTATATCGCCTTCATTATGAAATTTAATATTCGTTCTATCACTGGCATTCTCTAATATCCCCAAAGCTCCTATTACAGGAGTTGGCCAAATAGCTGTTCCACGAGTTTCGTTATACAGACTTACATTGCCACTTACCACAGGTACACCAAAAACTTTGCAGGCAGCGGCTATACCTTTAACACATTGTTCTAGTTGAAAATACACGTCAGGGCGTTCTGGATTACCAAAGTTAAGACAATCAGTTATAGCTATAGGTTCAGCACCCACAGCAGACAAATTTCGACAGGCCTCTGCAACCGCAATTGCTCCTCCAACATAGGGGTCCAGATAACAAAACCGACCATTACCATCATTTGTAACAGCTATAGCCTTATTTGTTCCTTTGATCCTCAAAACCGCTGCATCTGCCCCTGGACCTTCTAAAGTATTGGTTTGAACCTGATGATCATACTGTCTGAATATCCATTGCTTTCTTGCAATATCCGGAAAAGTCAAAACCTTGAGCAATATATCTTCGGCTGAATATCGTTTATCAAAAGCTATACCGAAATCAAGCGTCCGTGTTTCTTTGAAATATTCAGGTTCCATACCATCTATCTTATACAAAGGTGGTTCGGTTAGTATTTTTACTGGCAAACTAGCAACTTCGACAGATGCATCATAAATCGTAATCGTTTCGTCATCTGTAACTTCACCTATAACTGTACTATCTAGATCCCATTTTTCAAAGATCGCCTCAATATAGGCTTTATCACCAGGCTTAACAACCAGCAACATTCTTTCCTGAGATTCAGAGAGCATTACCTCATAAGGACTCATGCCTCTTTCTCTACGAGGAACCATGTCTATATTTAATTTGGCACCAGCGCCTCCTCTCGCAACTGATTCCACAACCGTACTAGTCAGGCCTGCAGCACCTAGGTCCTGCATGGCCAAGACTTTACCTGTGTCTACGGCCTCCAAACAAGCCTCTATCAGCACCTTCTCCAAAAATGGATTGCCAACTTGTACAGTTGGACGCATTTCTTCTGAATCATCTTCAAAGGTACGAGATGCCAAACCAGAGGCACCATGAATGCCGTCCCTGCCGGTATCTGCACCTACCAATATCAAGAGGTTTCCAGATCCTGAGGCTTTAGCTTTCATCAAAGAACCGGTGTCAACAATTCCAACACACATCGCATTTACTAAGGGATTACCTGAATAGACTTCGGAGAAATTAACCTCCCCACCCACATCTGGTACACCTATACAGTTTCCATACCAAGATATCCCACTGACCACTCCTTCAAAAAGATATCTGTTGCGGCTTTCGGTCAAAGGACCAAATCTAAGGGAATTTAAAAGTGCCATAGGTCTAGCTCCCATAGCAAAGATATCTCTCACTATACCTCCGACTCCAGTTGCTGCACCCTGAAAAGGTTCTATAGCTGATGGATGATTATGAGATTCGACTTTCATCACTATAGCCAAGCCTTGTCCTATTTCTATAACACCTGCATTTTCTTGACCCGGCTGAACCAGTAATCTAGGGCTTTCAGAAGGTAATTCTCGCAATAAAAGTTTGGAATGCTTGTAGCCGCAATGCTCACTCCACAAGGCACCAAACATTCCCAATTCTAATCCATTGGGCTCTCTACCTAAACCTAAAACGATTTTTTCATATTCCGCCCGAGATAGAGCAATTTCATTTAATATTTCGTCTGCAACCGCCATTCTTAGTGAATCCCCCAATTAAGTAAATTACGAAAAGTTTTTCATAATCGATTCAAAAATGTAAAGACCATCCTTACCACCCAATTCTGCTTCACAACAACGTTCGGGGTGAGGCATCATTCCTAATACGTTACGGTTTTTGTTGATTATGCCTGCAATATTATTCAGAGACCCATTAGGATTAGATTCTGCAGTTACTTCACCAAATTCGTCACAATAACGAAACACTATCTGATTGTCGTCCAAAATGGAATTTATGGTTTCCTGATCGGCATAATAATTCCCTTCACCATGAGATATAGGCACCTTCAAAACTTGCCCCGTTTCACATTGAGAAGCAAAGCTATTAGTACTATCCTCTACACGTAAGTTTACCCATTCACACCTAAACTGGACACAATTGTTCCGTATCAATGCGCCAGGAAGCATACCGGATTCGCACAATATTTGAAATCCATTACAAATACCTATAACCAAACGACCCTCATCTATAAATCTCTGCAATTCGTTCATTACAGGAGAAAATCTTGCGATGGAACCTGTACGGAGATAATCCCCATAGGAGAATCCTCCAGGTAAGACAACACAGTCTAAATCTGACAAGTCTGTATCCGTATGCCAAATATATCGAGAATCTTGTCCCAAAACTGACTTAGTTACATGGTAGCAATCACCATCACTCCATGTGCCAGGAAAAACAACAATACCAAATTTCATGAGGCACCTCCAAACCAAAAGAGCAATAAAGACGTCTCTACAAAGATTCCAATAGATCTGTAACTACACTATTAACCAAAGAACCATCAGCTTTGCCCTTGACTTCAGGCATTAAACTCTTCATAACCAAACCTTTATCCTGAACACCCTTAGCTGATACCGCTGCGATAACGGATTTGGCTATATTAATTAGTTCTTCCTCTTCTAATTGCTTGGGCATATATGACAAAAGTACGTCGAGCTCAGATTCCTCTTTGGTAACCAAGTCTTGTCTGTTACCTTTTTTGAATTCGTGTATGCTTTCTCGTCTTTGCTTGACTTGTTTTGCTATAACACTCATCACTGCATCATCAGTCAGTGACTTTTGTTGAGCAATTTCCTCATTATGTATATCTGAGCGAACAGAACGCAGGACGTTTCTTCGTACTACGTCTTGCTGTCTCATAGCATCTTTAAGGTCTTCGTCTAAACGAGTTAACAGTTCCATTTATCTGAATTGTAATTAATTTCTGGGATTGCCGGCACTCATAATACGGGTATTACGTGTCGTACGGGCACTCTTGCGTTTTTTTGCTGCCGCTTTTCTTTTACGCTGAATACTTGGCTTCTCAAAGTGAGCGCGTCGTCGTGCCTCAGAAAGTATTCCATCCATCTGCACTCTTTTATTGAAACGCCTTAGTAAACTATCGAACGTTTCTCCATCTCTAACTACAACCTGGGACAAAAAGCACCTCTCTCAACTGAAATACATACGAACAAAATATCGTAAGACACTAGAACATAAATTATATAAACGAGTTATAGGAAGTGTCAAGTTCATCGCCGCACTAAAACCGTTCTGTTACGTTGACCGGGACCAAATAGTATGATAACTATCCCCGTTAATAACTGTTGCTAATTCCTTAAGTTCAAGATCGTACAATTCCTCGAGAATAAGTTTACTGCGTTTCAATAACTTAGAATCCCCTGAGTCAACTAGCTTGTTTAGTATCATATCCCATATACCCAAATCAACCAAACTGTTAATGTATTTTGGCCATGGCAACACGGTAATCGATTGGGGTCTATCCAAACTGGGTCGCATCTTCTTTAAGCTGCGGCTTCTTTCTTCTACTGATGAGGCCATGGGCACTATTCTTATTATGGGCGTTTCTTCGAACGAGGTCCTGATATCAACTAACAGGGATTTCCGGAGCATTGGAAAGTATACGGAAATCACTTCGGCTATCTCTATATTTTTTAGGGCTTCATCCAAATCTAAACTGAAGTCACCCTCCATATATCACCTCTTTTAATCAACATGATATTGTCGTAAATTGAGCTGTAATTGGACCTATTATTCCTGCATACTAGTTACATCAATGGTACAACTAAATCCAACTCTAAATATATCACAACACAGGCACTACAACTAATGCATTTGATCAATATTTAATTGATTTAATAGAATTATTTACGTACAAAAGCCACTAGTCAAATTACACCCAAAAAGTTAATATAACCTGCAATGAACGCTCGCACAACAATTTCACATGTATTGGAATCGGCTACATTATCTATAAAAGAAGATATAAGTCTACCTCTTAATACACCTGTTGATATCCTGCTAGAAGTACCCCAAAATCCGGATCACGGGGATTTTGCTACAAGCCTCGCGCTCAGATTGGCCAAACCATGCAATATGAACCCACGAAACATAGCTGATAGGATAATTGCTGCCTCAAAAACATCCGAGGCTATAGAAAGTATTTGGGTAGAAGGCCCTGGATTCATTAACGTGTCTCTTAACAAAATGTGGGTGTCCAATCAGGTTGATAACATTAACAAAATTGGCCAAGCATACGGCAACATAGAACTAGGAAACAACTCTCGAGTACAAGTTGAGTATGTCAGCGTAAACCCCACCGGGCCTGTACATGTAGGACACGCTCGGGGCGCCGTACTGGGAGACACTCTTTCCAACATACTTGAAACTGCGAACTTTAACGTGACTAGAGAATATTATTTCAACGATGCAGGGGCCCAAATGGAACTATTTTACAAATCTCTGCACACACGATATCTTCAAATTCAAGGGCACTCAATTGAAATGCCTGATAACGGCTACATGGGAGAATACATGGTCGACCTTGCCAAAGAATTAATCAACGACAATATCAAACCACCTGGTAACGTATCTGCAGAATACACTCCAGAAGAAATTGGACAGCTAGGCTTAAATAAAATGCTTGAAAACATACAGTCCGATCTAGACAACTTAAATATCAGTTTTGATGTTTGGTTCAAGGAACATACTCTATATGATCTTGGCCAGTACAGTGAAACTATGAAGCTGTTAAATCAGAGAGGTTTCATAGGATATGACGACGGTGCTACATGGTTCAAATCATCGTTACTTGGAGAAGAAAAAGACAACGTAGTAGTACGTAGTAATGGTACACCAACATATTTTGCCGCAGATATAGCATATCACTACAACAAATTTGTCGAGAGACAGTTTGACACGGTAATAGATGTTTGGGGGGCTGATCACCAAGGACACGTTACTAGAATGAAGGCAGCAATAAAGGCTCTTGGGGTCGATCCAGACAATTTAACCATCATTATCACTCAAATAGTAACCCTCAAGAGAGGCAACCAACAAATTCGTGCATCAAAGAGAACTGGAGACGTAATAACCCTACAGGAATTGATTGAAGAAGTTGGCCCAGATTACTGTAGATACTTTTTCCTGTCACGGTCACCAGATAGTCAAATGGAATTTGATCTAGATCTCGCCAAAAAAGAATCCTCTGAGAACCCTGTTTACTACATACAATATGCCCATGCAAGGATCTCTGGTATATTAAAAACCGTCAGCTTAAACCAAATCGAATACGAAACAGGTGACGTATCATTACTCCAAGACCCCATGGAATTAAACCTCATCAAGAAGATGCTAGCTTTTCCAGACTTGATAGCATATATGGCAACCGAACTAGAACCACATCATTTACCCCATTATTCACAAGAATTGGCAAATGTGTTTCATCTCTTCTACCAAAACTGCCGAGTCATATCAGATGACCTCGATATTACAAAAGCTAGAATCAAACTGGTCAAGGCCACTCAGATTGTCCTAAACAGATGTCTTACCATTATGGGTATGGATTCCCCTAATACTATGTAATCAGCCAATCCGGTTGCAAGATAATGCACCATTGTCTACAATAAACTCAGACTGTAGTCTGAAACACAAAAACTACCCCGGGTTTCTCAAGCTCTTCCTACAACACTTGATGGAGGTAAATTGATTTTGCTAACCGGCAATGACAACAATCACCTAAAAGTACCAGAAGTAGTTGTTCTTCGCCTACCTTTGTATATCAGGGAATTGACCGACATGATGAAATCAGACAAAAAGGTGGTGAGTTCCCAGCAGTTAGGCGAAAGATTGCAAATGACCCCTGCCCAAATCAGAAAAGACCTAAGCTATTTTGGGAAATTCGGTAAACAAGGCAGGGGTTATCCCATATCATATTTGGTCAACCAACTAAGAACTGTCTTGGGATTAGAAAAAGAGTGGAACTGCTGTATAATCGGAGTCGGTAGACTTGGACGGGCAGTCATAAGTTATCCAGGTTTCACTCCAGAAGGTTTTAACATACGGGCCGCATTCGATGATGATGTCAATCTTGTCGGGCAAACCGTGGGTGGGTTATCTGTACAACCCATAAACGAGTTGGAAAAGACTATCAGGGATAAAAATATTAGTATCGGCATTCTTACAGTTCCTGCGAAAAACGCCCAAATAGTCATAGACCGGATGGTTGACTCAGGACTAAAATCTATACTGAATTATGCGCCAGTTGGATTACACATTCCTCCCGGTGTACACATCAGACACGTAGACCCTTTGCTTTCACTACAATCCATGACTTACTACCTGAAATGATCTTGTGTGATTGTAATTGCAGACACTAAGCATTCACAGCAGAATCTGCCAAGATAGTTACCTGATTATCCTTAACCTCTAGGAACCCTCCACCTACTGAGTAACTATTAGCCTGTCCATTAACACTTACTTTTATATCACCGGCTTGTAAAGCAGTCATAAGAGAAGCGTGATGAGGCAATATTCCTAGTTCACCTTCGCTACCTGGAGCTATCACTGATTCAACATCTCCAGTGTATATGATGCTCTCAGGAGTTATTATTTCCAATTTCATGGTTGCCATAAATTCACCTTACTGTAATCAGGATTCGCTTGGTGCTGATGCAGATTCACTTGCCATAGCTCTGCCCGCCTCCACAGCCTCTTCTATACTACCAACCATGTAAAATGCCTGTTCCGGTAGGTCATCGTGTTTACCGTCGAGAATTTCCCCAAATCCTCTCACGGTGTCGTCGATAGATACGTATCGACCTTCTCGACCTGTGAACACTTCAGCAACGAAAAACGGTTGAGTAAGGAATCTCTGTATTCTTCTTGCACGAGCCACAGTCAGTTTGTCTTCGTCTGACAATTCCTCCATACCCAATATCGCTATGATATCTTGCAAATCTTTATATCTTTGCAGTACCTGTTGAACACCTCTAGCAACTCTGTAATGCTCCTCCCCAACCACATTAGGATCCAATATCCTGGAGTTAGAATTCAGAGGATCTACCGCCGGATATAATCCTTGTTCAGTTAGAGCTCTATCCAAAGATATAGAAGCATCCAAATGTCCAAATGTTGTAACAATACCCGGGTCAGTGTAGTCGTCAGCAGGAACGTATATAGCCTGTAATGACGTGATAGATCCCTTCTTGGTTGTTGTTATTCTTTCCTCTAAAGCACCCATCTCAGTTCCTAGTGTGGGCTGATAACCTACCGCAGAAGGCATTCTTCCCAAAAGAGCAGAAACCTCCATGCCGGCTAGTATATATCGGTATATATTATCTATGAAAAGAAGGACGTCTTGGCCTTCTTGGTCTCTAAAATATTCTCCCATAGTCAAACCAGTAAGAGCTATCCGTAGCCTTACACCCGGAGGTTCATTCATCTGTCCAAATACTAAAACAGTACTTTCTAAAACTCCGGATTCCTGCATTTCATGCCAGAGGTCATTGCCTTCTCTAGACCTCTCGCCAACTCCAGCGAATACAGATCTTCCCTGATGGACTGTTGCAATATTTCTTATGAGCTCTTGAATGATAACCGTTTTACCAACACCAGCCCCACCATAGGCACCAATCTTACCCCCTTTGGTAAAAGGCGCTATAAGATCCACAACTTTTATACCAGTCTCCAGCATCTCGGCACTAGTAGCTTGATCTTCAAATGAAGGAGGCTCCCGGTGAATAGGCCATCTCTCTTCGGACTTAACCTCCCCTAGGTTATCAAGAGGGTCGCCAGTAACATTAAAAAGCCTACCCAAAGAAGCCGGTCCGACAGGAACAGAGATAGGAGCACCTGTGTCCGTAACTTCTGCGCCTCGAATTAAGCCTTCTGTAGGACCTAACGCCAAGCATCTCACCCAGTTGTTGCCTACATGCTGCTCTACCTCTAATACCAGCCTATCTCCACTATTATCAACCTCAAGTCCGTTATAGACTTCAGGGAGATCATCCGATGGAAATGCTACATCCACCACAGTCCCTATTATCTGAACAATTGTCCCTTTATTTCCTTGCGCCATTATTTCCCTCGCTCTCCTCTCGTATAAGAAGACAGTTGCTACCCTTCTAAGGCGGCAACACCTCCCACTATATCTAGAAGTTCTGTAGTTATTGAAGCTTGACGAACCTTATTCATCAGGAGCGTCAGATCTTGAATCATTTCATTAGCACTATCAGTAGCACTACTCATAGCAACCATTCGTGCCGATTGTTCGCTACCAATTGATTCCAGGATACTCTGGAATATTTGCATTTCCACAAATTTTGGTACTAAAGACTGCAAAACACTGACAGCCTTAGGTTCATATATATAATCAACGTTAGACGATCCCTCTACCTCAACTGGTTCGACCGGAAGAATCTTCACCACTGTTGGTTGCTGTACAGTAGTAGATACAAATTGACTATAACAGAGGTAAACTTCATCAACCTCACCACTCTCATAGCTTTCTATCACAGTTTTAGGAACATCTGCTATATCTGCTGCAGACGGAGTATCACCAATCTCAATGTAATCAGCCTTAATATTTAGTCTCGATCTTGCGGAAAAATCCCTGCCCCTTTTACCCACTGCGACTACACTAATATTGGCTGATTGGTCTCGAACAAATTGTAAGAAGAAACGGCTAAGATTGGCATTTAATCCTCCACACAATCCTCTATCAGGGGTTACAAGAACAACCTGTATATTACGAACTTCCCTTTGTATCATGAGTGGGTGAGGTTCATCAACTCCTGCTGTTTGAGATGCCAGATTACCCATCACATTAAGCATAGCTTCCGAGTATGGCCGGCTGTCCATAAGTCTCTGTTGAGCGCGCCTCATTTTTGAAGCTGCAATCATTTCCATCGCCCTAGTAACTTTGGCGGTGTTCTGGACGCTTCTTATACGACCTCTTATTTCTCGAGTGCTTGGCATGCTATGTTATTCTCTTTCTCATTCTCTTTAGTCAACACTTTTAATACGGTACTGTCTTCTTGAATGAATCTATGGCCTCCCCTAATGATTTACTCAAATCATCATCCAGTTGTTTTTTCTCGATGATTTCATCGAGTATGGAAGATTGAGAATCTGCCATGAAAGTATGGAATGCATCTTCAAAATCCTTAACTTTTTCTACTGGCACATCATCCATATATCCATTGGTCGCAGCGAACATTATTGACACCTGTTTTCCTATCGACATAGGCTCATACTGCAATTGCTTCAATACCTCTGTCACTACTTGGCCCCGTTCCAACTGCGCACGAGTAGCAGCGTCTAAGTCCGATGTACCAAACTGTGCAAATGTCACAAGTTCTCGGTATTGAGCTAGATCCAATCTAAGCCTCCCGGCCACTTGCCTTACCGCTCTAGTTTGAGCTGCTCCACCTACCCGAGATACCGAGAGACCCACGTTCACAGCAGGTCGTATACCAGAGTTAAACAGATCTGTTTCTAGGTATATCTGTCCGTCAGTTATTGAAATCACATTGGTAGGGATGTATCCTGAAACGTCTCCAGCTTGGGTCTCAATAATAGGTAATGCCGTAAGAGAACCTCCTCCATGTGCGTCATCCAATCTAGCGGACCGCTCCAGTAAACGGCTATGAAGATAAAACACGTCCCCAGGATATGCTTCCCGCCCTGGTGGTCTTCTAAGCAACAAAGACATTTGCCTATATGCCCAAGCATGTTTCGATAAATCATCATAAATAATTAAAGCGTCTTTGCCTTGTTCCATAAAATGTTCACCCATAGCTGTTCCGGCGAAGGGTGCAATATATTGAAGTGCGGCCGGATCAGCCGAATTAGCGGCTACTACTATGGTATGATCCATTGCCCCATTTTCTTCTAATATACCTACCGTCTGTGCCACTTTGCTTGCTTTCTGTCCAACAGCAACGTATATACATACAAGGTCGCCGCCCTTTTGATTAATGATGCTATCGATGGCTATAGCAGATTTACCAGTGGATCTATCTCCGATTATCAGTTGTCTTTGACCCCTACCTATAGGAGTCATTCCGTCTACTGCTTTAATACCAGTTTGCATAGGTACAGACACGGATTTACGTTCAGCTACATTGGCTGCTATCCTCTCCACAGGTCTGTTTTCAGAAGATTTTATGGCACCTTTACCATCCAGTGGTCTACCCAAAGCGTCTACTACTCTGCCAAGAAGCGCGTCACCAACCGGGACTTCTGCTATTCTCCCAGTAGATCGGACTTCATCTCCTTCTTTGATCTGTGTGTCATCACCAAGTATAACTACTCCCACACTATCTTCTTCCAAGTTGAGTGCTATACCCATAACATCGTTTGGAAATGATACCAACTCGGTGTAGCGAGCACCACTTAATCCTTGAACCGTGGCCACTCCATCTCCCGACGCAACAACTGTGCCCACGTCAACCATCGTGATTTCGCCTCCGAAATCTTGAATCTGTCGTTTAATTACCGAAGTTATATCCTGTCCTCTTACTGCCATATTATTACCTCTAACTGGAAGTTAAGACTCCTCAACCAGAGAAGCCTCTACCAAAGATTTACGCAAACCCTGAAGTTTGGTTTTGATACTACCATCAATTATTTTGTCACCGACTCTGGCCACCAACCCTCCTACTATAGTAGGATCCACTTCTGCTGTTAATTCAATCTTTTTCCCAACAATATTGGATATTTGATCTACCAAACTCTTTTTGCTAGATTCGTCTAGTTCCACTGCACTTCTAACATGTGCTCTTTCTAATCCATTTTGCTCATCCAAAAGCCGTCCATATTCAGTCACTATAGATGATATAGATCCCGCTGAATCCCTAGACACTAGCAGACTAATTAAATTACCCACCATATCATCTAGGTCAGGGAGAATTTGACTCAAAACATCCATTTTCTTAGCCACAGACACCTTCGGCATAAGCAAAAAACCTGCAAATTCCTGATTACTCAATATTTCGTCGCAGGATTTAAGTTGGCCGTACCAACTCTCCACAGTGGACCCTTCCAGGGCCAACTCGTATAACGCTAACGCGTATCTTTTTGCAGAAGGTTTTGCCATGTTTTACCTAAGACCGATTTAAATCGGCACTTTCTCCCAAAACTTTGTCTATTATATCTTTATGAGTTTTACCGTCTAAAGATCTATCTATAACCCGTTCGGCCGCCAGTATCGCAATTTCAGCAAAATGCTGTCTGACCTGGTCAATTGCTTCGTCTCTTTCTTTCTGAACCGACTCCCTAGCCTTAGCTACTATTTCATCGGCCTCCTGTTTGGCCTTAGAAGTAGCTTCGTCTCTAATTTTGTCTGCAATTTCCCTAGCTTGGGTCAACATAGCCTGACCCTCTTGTCGCCCTTCTTCCATTTGCTGCTGCATCTCTACCTGTTGTGCGGCTGCCTCTTCTCTCACTCTGTCTACCATCTCAACGCTATCTTTGATACTTTCAGCACGTTGATCAAGCATACGTAAAATAGGCTTGTAGCCAACCACATAAAGCAGAGAGAGCAGTATAGTGAAGTTGATCAAGTACACAACCAAGCTGGGTACATGAAAACCCAGATCTTCCATACTGTCCTCCCGAAAATTTATAGAGCTCTTAATTCAGAGCCTTTGTCTTATGCCACGAACAGCAACAAGAAAGCAACGATCAAAGCATATATCGCAATTGCTTCAGCGAAAGCGATAGCCAAGATCATGTTGGTAAGAATTGCCCCTCTAGCTTCCGGGTTCCTACCTATAGCATTCATAGCTGCAGCACCTAGTATACCTATACCTAAACCAGGCCCAAGTGCACCTAATCCGATCGCCAGAGATGCTGCCAATAGTTTTATTGCCTCTACGTCCATGAATCCTCCTTTAATTATGCCAAATGGTTTTAGCTATTGAAATTTAACATATTCACTCTATCTTAGAGTAGACAGCCATGACACCAGCCAATATAGCTGCCAACAGACCTACCGATACTACTGCACATACTACAAGAATTGCATCCATACTAGTGCTCCTCCTCTGAATGCGGTGTAACCGCAACTACTACGAAAACTAATGTCAAACCTGCAAATATTAACGCCTGTACTAATCCTACCAAAAGTTCTAGCCCATAAAAAGGCAGAACCAAAACAAATGGTACCAGATAAGTTATTACTAGTAATAGTATTTCACCAGCCGTCATATTACCAAACAACCTGAAAGTAAAACTGACTATCCTGACAAATTCACTTAGCAATTCCAAAACACCAACAAAAAGGTCTATAGGGACCTGAGCGAAATTACCCTTCCTCAAGTTCTCCAACCTAACAAATTTGGCTAGATAATTAAGTTTCAATAATTTTAAGCCCCAGAATTCTACAAATACAAACGATATAAGAGCAAGAGCTAACGGCATATTCAAATCTGTTCCCGCAGGTCTCAGAAGATGTCCCTTCATATGCCCATGATCCATAAACCCTAACGCTGGGTATATAGGAAGGAGACCTACCCATGCATTCAACATAACAAATAAGAAGATTGTTGCTATTATGGGAAAGAATTTCCTTGAATTTTCCTCTCCTGCAACTCCTTGAACAAAGTTGTATAAAGATTCTAGTATAAATTCCAGAAAGTTCTGAAGGCCACTGGGAACCATTTTCATGTTTCTAGTGCCCATATAAAACAGTCCAATCAGTATTATCATTACAACCCACGAGGAAAGAATGGTATTAGTTATAACAAATCCATCAGCACTTGTTACGGATTCCCCCCCTTTACCACTTGGAAATCCTATTTTCTGAGGTGGTATATGTGGGTGAGGGGCTTCAAGAAGTGGTGTGCCTTCGCCTTCACCGGAGGTTAAAGAGGTTCCTATAGCTCCATTCATTAATCCATATACTACGAGAGACAATAAAAGGACGAAGATTAACAAAACTGCAGGTCTCTTAATAGCGGCCATACGTGAAAGTCACTCCCTTTTAATTAGTCATCTCGTTTAGTTGCCCCTATCCCAACCAACAACGGCAACAACATTTTGTAAATTCCGTAGAAGGCCAACACAGTTCCTACTATCACCCCAATGATGGTAAATGTCGGAATACTACCCAGTCTTCTATCGAGCCACAGGCCTAGAAAGAGGCCACCCATGATGGAGATTCCTATATACCAGCCGATCCCCACCAACTGGATAACAACCGTAAAATACCTCTTATTCAAGGACCCCGCCAAACAGTGTGCATATTATCACATGCTATCTCCATGGTCAACGGCATTTAGCCATTATGTGGTAGTCACATTGACGTTAAAAAGCTATTATGTCTCCGCTCTTACCACCAGTTTTTTTCAGCAGCCTAACACCCTCTATGTGCATGAATTTGTCCACACCCTTACACATGTCGTATATCGCCAAAGCGGCGATAGAAACTGCCGTAAGAGCCTCCATTTCAACTCCAGTTTTTGCTGTGGTACTAGCTGAAGCTGTAATTATTATACTGCTGTTATGTTCGTCTGCCTCCAGATCTATTTGAACTTTATCTATTGGCAATTGGTGGCAAAGAGGTATCAAATCTGAAGTCTTTTTGGCCGCCATTATCCCAGCTATTCTTGCCACGGAGAAAACACTTCCCTTTTCTATAGATCCCTCGAGCACCAATGTTAAAGTATCGGGTTTCATCACAACAGACCCGGTAGCAATTGCTTCCCGCCTTGTTTGTCCTTTTGACCCAACATCCACCATAGACACATCACCTTTGTCATCAATATGTGTAAGTTTACTCATACCTTTACTCTCCGCCATAAATGAAGCTAGTTTGTCCGCTCTCTCATTTTCACTATGACCACTATGACCCTTTACCCATTGCCATTCTACATCAATCTTAGATGTAAGTGCGTCAAGTGCCTCCCACAGATCCTTGTTGGTATTCTTTTTCCATCCTTTTGTCATAGTATTAACCAAATAACTACTATCGGAACACACAACAGCTTTAGCACCGGAAGGCAAAACCTCCAAGCCTTTTATGGCTGCAGTAATCTCCATCTTATTGTTCGTTGTATCTGCAGCATAACCTTTCAATTCGGTATCTAATCCCTCGAAGCGAATTATAGCAGCCCATCCTCCAGGACCAGGATTACCCTTACAGGCGCCATCGGTAAAAATATAGTAGGTCTCTGAATCATTGGGCATTAGAACTTCCATTCTGAGTAATAAATATAAGTAGAACGACTACAATAGGAATAATCCGTTATCCCCCAATCTGATACATTTCGACTTTTCTCCTAGCCTGATCTGTGATGGATGCCCTAATCTCTGAATATCTGTCATCTCTTTTGTTCCAAACACTTGTTATTAATTCCCTGATTTGTTCATCCGAATAACCATCTCTAATTGGCCCTCTCAGATCGAATCCAGATTCACCAAAAAGACAGGTGAATAATTTACCGTCAGTAGATATTCGAGCCCTCGTACAATTTTGGCAAAAAGTTTCTGTGACGGAGGAAATGAACCCTATTTCTCCACTGCCATCTATATAACGATATCTATCAGCTACCTCGCCTAAGTAATTTTTATCCACTGGTTCTATGGGCAATTCAGCATTTATGATTTCCACGAGTTCTTTAGAAGGGACGACTTCTTCCATTTTCCAACCATTCAGATTTCCCACATCCATATATTCTATAAACCTAACTATTACACCTGTACCACTAAAATGTTTTAACATATCTATCACTGTATGATCGTTAATACCTTTTTGCACAACTGCATTGACCTTTATAGGAGTCAAACCCACCTCAATTGATCTCTCTATACCTTTAATTACTCTGTCAACTTTGAATCCCCGCCCATTCATAGCTCCGAAAACCTGATCATTTAAGCTATCTAAGCTAACCGTTATTCTTTGTAGTCCTGCCTGTTTTAAACTCATGGCCTGATCTTCCAAAAGATAACCGTTCGTTGTTAAGGTTAGATCTTCCACACCCTCTATACGTGTCAATAAACTTATCAATTCGTCCACGCCAGTACGCACCAAGGGTTCTCCGCCGGTGAGTCTGATTTTCTTAGTCCCAAGACCAACAAAAACATTAGTCAGTCTCGCTATTTCTTCAAATGATAGTATTTCTTCCCTTGGTAAGAATTTATATCTCTCTCCGTATATTTCAGCAGGCATACAGTAAGGGCATCGGAAATTACATCTATCTGTCACAGACACACGTAGATCTCTGAGAGGCCTCCCGAAAATATCTTTAGTTATTGGGTTACTATCAATCATCACTAATGAAAACTATGCCTTCCTATAATTAACATCCCTATAATAGATCAAATAATACGGTTTTTAAATCCAAGAAAAAATTTATCCTTAACAATGTTTATTTGAGTCAATTAATCTGGTTCAAAAACCTTACAGCTTTTTCCATTGCCAAACCTCTATGGCTAATCTTGTTTTTGTTTTCAAGACTCAATTCAGACATAGATTTACCCTCAAGTGGCAAATAAAATATTGGGTCATATCCGAAACCATTAAGACCAACTGGCTCAAATAATATGTAGCCCTCACATGTGCCTTCAAACATCTCGATTACACCCTCTGGGTCTGCAATCGCTATTACAGATTTAAATCTTGCTTGCCTTTTTGACCATTCAACATCTTTCAGTTTATCCAATAAGTACCAGACCCTGTCAATGTCGCTAGCATTTTCACCAGCATAACGAGCGGATCTTACCCCTGGATCTCCATGCAGATATTCCACCTCCAACCCTGAGTCATCCGCGATTGATAACAAACCAGATGTTTTAGCGAAAGCCAAAGCTTTAATTGCAGCATTATCTTCAAAAGTCTGCCCTGTTTCTTCGACATCCATTTGAATATTTTCTTGGTTAGGAGTAGTAACAATGAAACCACTAGACGCCAACAACTTGGACAATTCAAGAACTTTCCCTGCATTATTGGTAGCAATCAGAATTTTATCATTAGATGTATTGGGCACGACTTAAGACCACTCGTAATTTAAACTTTGGATGTTCTCACATCCATTACGGTACGTATACTCCGTCTCGTGCCGCACTGGTTAATTTTGCCCGATTATAAAATGCTTCCTTTGCCTGTTCCACGTTAGAAGATTGACCGCTCCAGGCTTTTAGTGGTGCAGCCTGTAATCCTCTCCCATAAGAAAAACTCAATGCCCATGGGGCACCAAATTCGTTCGCTCTTTCATTAATAGCGTTTAGGTTAGCAGTGGCTTCTTCGTCAGATTGCCCTCCTGACAAAAATACTATACCTGGCAGAGATGCTGGAACAGAACGCCTAAAACATTCTATTGTCTTCGCAGCAACTTCCTCTGGATTAGCACGATTAGCGGCCTTATTGCCAGACAAAACCATGCTGGGCTTAAGTAAGGCTCCTTCCAACATCACTCCTTGTCTGCTTAAATTCGCAAACACCTCTTTTAAAGTAGCTTCATTAGCTTCAAAACACTGATCTATACTATGATCACCATCCATAAGAACCTCTGGTTCAACAATTGGAACGAGTCCAGCTTCTTGACTTAAAGCAGCAAAACGCGCAAGCGCATGAGCGTTAGCTTCTATACAATATGGCGTTGGTATTCCTTCTCCGATTGTTATTACCCCTCTCCATTTCGTAAAACCTGCACCCAGTGAAGCGTACTCTTCTAGTCGTGCTCTTAATCCATCCAACCCTTCAGTGACTAATTCAGATGGAGAACCTGGGAGGGCTTGGGTACCTTTATCTACTTTTATACCTGGTATTATGCCTCTATCTAAAAGTATTTTAACTATTGGGGTGCCGTCAGCTCCATTCTGTTTGATAGTTTCATCAAATAATATTACGCCGCTGATATAGTCTGACACTCCTTCGGTTCTGAAAAGCATCTCCCTGTAATCTCTTCTATTATCTTCAGTAGACTCAACGTTAATGGAATCAAATCTACGTTTAATAGTGCCACCACTTTCGTCGGCAGCAAGAATCCCTTTGCTTTTAACCACCAAAGCCTGAGCGGTATCGATCAATTTTTGTGAATCCATTTTCGACTCCTTAATATGTATGGTTTACTTTGTTCGAATTTATATCTTATTTGGATAGGGTCCCATGTACAACAGCCATACCTCTGTCCTTAACCCTAACCACCAATAGTGTTGACAGCGTCTCCTACAAAATCCGCATTACCAATTATCAGAGCTGTTCTCTGATGTAATTCCTTCGGTAATATATCCAAGATTCTCTCGCTACCTGTAGACGCAGAACCACCCGCTTGCTCAGCAACAAAACCCAGTGGATTAGCTTCATACATTAACCTTAACCTACCATTCGGGCGCCCTTTATCAGCTGGATATAAAAAGATACCCCCTTTTAGTAAGTTGCGGTGGAAATCTGCTACAAGTGACCCAACATACCTAAGAGACAGGCTATTTCTTAGATTCATTATCGCCTGTCTAGTGTTATCATCTAAATTCCCAAAATTACCTTCATTGGTACTGTAATAAGGGCACTGATCAGGTATTTTTAGATTTGGATGTGTCATTACAAAATTACCTGTCTCCGGATCCAAGGTAAAACCTTGGACATTTGAATGAGTTGCTATAACCAAAACCGTACTGGAACCATACACTACATATGCAGCCGCAATTTGTTCAGAACCGGGTTTCAGTAGCGAATCATTATTGACCTCTTCGCCAGGGTTTCGTCTCCATATACCAAATATGGAACCTATACTAACGGCAACGTCTATATTAGAGGATCCGTCTAAAGGATCCATCAAGACTATATATTCATGAAGATTACTGTCACCAGCAATCACAGGATCTTCTATCTCTTCGCACCCTATCACTGCTACCCGTCCACATCCATTAAGAACATCCACAAATGTGTCCGAACTTGATTTGTCTAGTCTCTGCACTATTTCTCCCTGCACATTGGTTTCTCCAGTAGTACCAAGAGCATCTGCTAGTGCAGCAGCTTGAACTTGAGAATGGACATGAGCCGAACCTTCGGCGATTGCGGAAATTACTGCGTCTAATCCATCGAGCTCAGAGCCTTTGAATGAACCTGCAACATAGTCCGAAAGGGTTTTACCGTTACTAGAATCCACCATGCTGGCACACCCACCTTTAAAGAAGTACAGTAATAGCAGTTGTTAGCAATTTTTACTGGAACAAACAACAACCAATTCCATGACTAGAATTCTAACTTGGGCCTATATCAGTGTCAATATTGTGGATTGACAAAGTTTTTGTGCATAAGTACAATCCTGTCGCCATTAACTTCAATGAAGTAGTGAGCTTAATCGACTCAGTTTGGAGGCCGCGGGGATCTTGAGACCACGACGGCATAACATGTGGACTTATAGGTATAAAGAAGACCCCGCCTTATGGTGGCAGGTCTTTTTTTATTTGGAAATATTACCGAATCGAAAATAGAATCCGTATTAAGAAACCACAATATGAAAAATAGATTATTAACTTGGGGTGTTACATTTACCAGCTTTGGTGTTGGAATGACCGCTGCTTCCTTCATTGGAGAAAATGACCTCAGAATGCTGATCTGGGGTGGGACTCTTTGCTCAATTGGCCTTACATTATCTAGTGTTTATATGTGGATTAAATGAAATGTGTGACGTAGAAAACGAAACTAATAGCGAGAAAATAGGGTTCATAGGCGCTGGCAAAATTTGCAGGACGCTTGCACCGAATTTAAATTCTGCGGGATTCAATATTCACGGAGTATATAGTTCAAACAAATCCTCATCACAGAACATTTGCAAACTGATTTCCAATGAATGCAAATCATACCAAACACCTCAAGAGTTGGTAGACAATTGTGACTTAATCTTTATAACAACTCCAGATGACTCCATACAAACGGTTACTGAATCTATAAAATGGCGGGGCAACATGGGAGTAGTTCACTGCTCAGGGGCCGGAACAAGTTTTTGGCTAGATAAAGCAAAATCCGATGGAGCTTCAATTGCCTCTTATCACCCTCTACAAACATTTTCGAATGACAACTCTAATATAACTCTAAAAAATATTTATTTCGCCATAGAAGGTGACTTAAGTCTTATAGAATATTTAAAGAATGTTACAGACAAACTTGGGGCCTTTCCCATATCTATAGCAACTGAACATAAATTACTCTATCACGTGTCAGCATTTATGGCGTGTGGATTAGTGGCTACAGTTATAGGCAAAGCAGTGGATATATGGAAATCTATCGGGTACGGCGAAAAACAAGCGTTAGATATTCTCACTCCTTTAATCGAACAAACCATACATAATGTCTCACAAAACGGAGTGCCGCATTCCCTAACTGGACCAATATCAAGAGGCGACATAGGAACTATCAAAGGACACATAGATTCTCTCAAGAAACACAAACCCTCTTTACTGTCTACATATTGTGAATTGTCATTAGCAAATATATCAATCGAGTTAGAACGTAAGACGGATAAAACACTTGAAGAAATAGAATTACTACTCAAATCAACTATAAGTGCCATACACACGGAATCTGTCGCTTAGAGTATCTATTGAAGATTTATGAAAGGATGACAATATGCAGATAACTATAGATCACCTAAGAAACATGAAAAAAGCCGGTGAGAAAATACCGACTATAACGGCATACGACTACACTTCAGCCAAATTAATAGATCAGATTGGCATTCCTCTGATATTAGTAGGAGACACACTTGGTCAAGTAATCCTTGGTTATGGTTCGACTTTACCTGTAACTATGCAAGACATGGTTCACCATACCAAAGCAGTATCTCGAGGTAGCACAAATGCATTAATAGTTGCAGATATGCCATTCATGTCTTACCAAATAACTGTGGAAGATGCCCTATGGAACGCTGGCATACTTGTAAAGGAAGCCGGTGCTCATGCCGTCAAATTGGAGGGTGGCATATCGGTATCAGAAACCGTAAGGCGTATTGTCTCTACTGGCATACCGGTAATGGGTCATATAGGTTTGACTCCTCAATCCGTAAATCAACTAAGTGGTTATAAAGTACAGGGCAAAACTCTGGATTCTGCAAAAGGACTGGTCGAAGATGCAAAAGCTTTGGAACAATCTGGAGTTTTCTCCATAGTATTGGAATGTGTACCTGCAAAATTGGCAAAATTAATAACTGATACTGTATCTGTTCCCACTATATCCATTGGGTCAGGAAAGGATTGTGATGGCCAGGTGCAAGTTTTCCACGATATGTTGGGCCTCTTCCAAGATTTCAAACCAAAACACGCTAAGAAATATAGCAACCTCGCCGAAAACATAGAAAATGCCTTGAAGTCTTATGTTTCAGAGGTTAAGCAGGGTATTTTCCCAGATGATTCACATAGTTACCAAATAAAGAAGGCGGTGTTGGAAGAATTACGATCTGACCT
>CAYUCO010000008.1:0-20874 GCA_964443385.1 uncultured Dehalococcoidia bacterium
CATTGTGGCGGTTGTTCTGTAACCTAAACTATGGGCCTCTCTATGAACCTCTTCCCATTCACTTACTCGTCCTTTCGGCCATAACCGACTTAACTTTCTCTTTACGCTGTCAGCTAGGATCTCCGATCCTCCTCCAGGTAGAGTTTCTTGTCCAGATTCCTTCAAATGCCGTAGAACTTCTCTAACAGGCATTTCGGAAACTTGAGATATTTTTTGTATCTCAGGAGCCGAAAAATAATGGGGCAGGACATTTGGATATCTTTTCCTTGTTTCACTGACCAAGGATTTGTAGTATTCGAGTGGCAGTTTAGGGTTTAGTCCGCCTTGCATTAAGACGGTTGTTACTCCCTTAGATGCAGCCTGTCCAACCATTTCCATCACTTGTTCTACGTTATAGGTATATGCGTCTGAATCTTTTTCTGTGCGGTAAAAGGCACAGAATGTGCAGTACGCGTCACAGACATTTGTATAATTTAGGTTGGTATCTATTACGAAAGTAACGTGTCTTTCAGGGTTATGTCGAAACCTGACTTGTTGGGCCAGATTGCCTAGCTCCATTAAGGGAGCGTCTTTCAACAGAAACAGACCTTCTTCCTTAGATATTCTTTCTCCGGCCACCACTTTTGATGAGATATCTTTAAGATTCGGTTTAGTTGTAGTCATAATGTCTCCTCCAGATTGCGCAGCCCCTTCCAAGCCTGCTCGAAAACTTCTATTGCTTTTTGATCTTCCTCTGAGAATATATATCTGAAGGCTCTGAGATAATTCTCTATGCCCCCAGGCTCCATGTTCATGGATTCTCTTTTACTTATGATATCACTTAAGTCCCCAGCCATGTTTCGGTTTAAATTACTAATTAATTTGTTGGAGAGTGTGTCTTTCTCGTTTGTGTCTAGAGATTTTAACACCATCCATCGAGCGAAAACAAATGGTAATTTATGCCACTCAAACCATTCTTCGGATAAATCATATCTATAGTCAAAATCCGGGACACGGTCATGAGTTCCAAGGGCTTGATCCCCAATGAGTAAGAAGGCTGAAGATGTTTTATCAGATAGATTAACGTATTTGCGTGGATAGACATCGTGTTTGGTCTCGAGTATGACTCTTAACAACTGAGATGATGTTGCCGACTCTTGAGTCACACCTATAGTAGACCCAGACAATTCCTTCAGTGGAATTTTGGAATACAGTAGTATGCTTCTTACCGCCCCTTTTACACTTATACCCATATCTCCTAGCGTTTCGTATTCGTCTATGAGTCCAAAACTTTGAATTAGTGAAAATGGTGCAGCATCAAGTTCGCGAGTTGTTGCAAGGGGGCCCATAGCACTAGGCACCATAGGGCAGAGGTTTATTCCGTCCAAATTTAATCCGTTGAAAAAAGGCTCGCAGTTCAAATATGGGATTTGACCAATGTTAACTGTCGTAGACATGGATTTCGTTGTAAAGTGCGTCTCTTTCAACGGGAATTTTTCCTGCATCGCCGATCAGTCTTAGCATTCTTGCTCGGGCGAGACCAACGGGACTGGCGGCTTTTGCGGCGTGAGCTATTCTTTCTTCACCTATAGTTCCATCAAGATCGCTTGCTCCAAAATTCAATGCTATGGAAGCTGTTTCTTCTCCAATCATGACCCAGTAGGCTTTGATATGAGGGAAATTATCCAGCATAAGCCTTGATGTGGCTATTGTTCTTAAGTCTTCCAGGGCTGAAGCTTGTCTTGGCACTAGGTTCGTGGTTCCGACCTGATACTCCAACGGTATGAATGCGAAGAATCCTGGAGCTTCATCCTCCAACTCTCTGAGCAGAATCATATGTTGAAGCCGTTCCTCTAATGTTTCTATGTGTCCATATAGAAGAGTAGCGTTCGATTTGATTCCCATGGTATGGGCCATCCGGTGTATCTCCAACCATCGTTCTGCACTATTTTTGCCTGGAAATAATTGTTTTCTGACCCGGTTTGAGAAAACTTCAGCTCCTCCACCTGGCATTGAAACCATACCGGCATCTTTCATTCGTGAGAACACTTCTTCTTCCGACATCCTGAACCTCTTTGAGAAGTAGTCTATCTCAGCTGCAGTCCATGCCTTTATTCTTATGTTTGGATATGCTTCGTGAATACCCCGGATAATACCTTCGTATCTTTCAAAAGGCCAGTCGGGGTGATGTCCTCCTACAATATGGACCTCATGCATTTCTGGATCCAATTTGCCGAGAATTTCTTCCATCCCCATCTCATATGCGTCTTCATCACCCTTCTTTTTGGCAAAGTCACAAAATGTACAGGATAGGACGCATATATTAGTGGGGTTTATCTGTCTATTAAATACGAAGTAAACTTTATCCCCCCATAGTCTCCTCTTAGCATAATCTGCCATTTGTCCAAGAGAAACTATATCGTCGGTTTTAAGACAAATAAGACCGTCTTCGAAACTTATGCGCTCTTCACGTTTCACTTTTTCCCATATTGGGCTTAGTGCATCGTCCTTGAATATTATTTCTGGTACTTTTACTTCTGTCTGTGTAGCCATGTCGTCTCCAATTGTATCTTCTAACTATATTATTAGACCGACTAGTCGGTTTAATAATATAAATGTAGTATCCAGTAGTCAATAGACAGGGTCAATTGAACCTAGATATATCATTGTAAAGGAGTATGAAAAATATTAACTAGGAACGAGTACCCATGGCATCCGGTAATTCATTCACCATAGCACGAATATGTTCTATTGTTGTGCCGCAGCAACCACCTATGATCTGGATGCCTCTCTCAACCCAATCGTGACAATGAGCAGCGAAAGCAGACGGTTCTATTGGTGTACTAACTCCCTTTCTTACTTGGGAGGAAGTTTCTGGGTATACCATAACGGGTCCGTTCCATTGTTCGAATAGAGCTGTGATTCCAGGGTCTGTTGCCTCTATGGTGCTATGCATGACACCCATAACCTGTGGGTTGAACGACATCATAGCTTCTACCAGTGAGGCATAGGATTTGTTTTTTTGCTCAGCGTGTCCAGGAGACAGTCTACTGGCTGGTTCCTCCATATGTTGGTTCCATGCACTGACCTTTCCGTCTGCCAGTAGTGAGCAGCTAGTTCCTATCCACACTGGCAGACCCGTTTCTACTGCAGCGGTTATTGCACGACTGGAACGATCTATGTCTCTCATCATCTCCATTAGGATAAAATCCACACCAGCGGCTGCCAATGTTTGTGCTTGTTCACGATAGTTTTCCAATTCCTCTTCTGGTGTTGGAATAAATCTGGGATCTGGACTTACGGTGCCGGGAATCCAAGCAACCATGTTCGACATTGAACCAGCTACTGCAATTGGTCGATTTGGGGAAACATTATTCACAGCTTCACGAGCCAACTCGACTGCTCTTGTAGTAATGCTAACCGTTTCGTCAGCTAGTCCTGCGCCCGCCAAAACGTGACGGTTGGTTGTAAAAGTGTTGGTCGTGACGACATCTGCACCGGCAAGAATATACTCTTCGTGGACTCGACGGACCACTTCAGGGTGAGTCTTGTTTGCAACTGCACACCAGGCTGCTGAATCCATCACTCCTCCGAATCTAGCGATCTCACTGCCGGTAGCTCCATCCATAACAATGATCTCTTTTTTGCTTAGCTTATCGTCGAGAATCATATTGAGTTCCTCCTAATATTAGCCAGAACACTGAGTTTGGGTAATGATATAAATGTCGTATCTGGTAGTCAATAGACTAGGTTATTTTAGATCTTAATGTAGTATCATAGTGAGGAATGAAAATGGATCATGCTGAAGTCAACATACAAGCCGAACATGGATTTCGTGCTACAGAAGTTATCGCTGATCTTCGTAACGTAGCAGAAGTTCTGTTTAACCCACTTAAATTAGTTGGATTTTGGGACAGCCAGGCTGATGGAATGCACCTTTGTCCCCAGGAAGAATTAGGGAAGGAATGTCCTCATAAATTGCCTCCGGAGGACCCTGGCTTCATAGACTATTCGGTAACCGCCGATGAATACATGAGGGCGGTTTTGGAGGTAGATTTTCCACATGCTGGCTTGTTTATTTATCTGAAATAGCAGAGGGTTTATAGTCAGTTATATTTAAGATTTGGGATCCTAATGAAGAAAAATCGAGCATTACCCGTTAATTTAATCATACTTGTCATATTGGTGCTATCTACGGTGTCATTGTTTAATTTAATAAAACCATCATCCTTAATGGCTAAAGATTTTGACGTAGTGTTATATCAGGGAAGGGAACACCTAGGTAATGACCCTGTGAGCTTAAAAGATTTGCGAGGTCAGCCTGTCGTTCTGAATTTTTGGGCTGGTTTATGTTCCACCTGTCGGGCTGAGATGCCTGGATACGATCGGTTTTATAAACGTAATGTGGATAAATTAATTTTTGTTGGAGTGGATGTTGGGCCATATATAGGACTGGGCTCAACCCAAGACGGCAGGAATCTGCTATCTGAATCAGGTGTTAGTTACCCGGCTGGTTTCACTGAAGACGGTGACGTTGTCTTGGATTATCAAATACTCTACATACCTACTACCCTTTTCATATCACCAAAAGGAGAAATCGTAAGGCGTTTTGAAGGAGGTGTTGGAGAGGAAGCTTTGGAACGTTATTTGGAGGAAATATTTTAGTTAAATCATAAATTGCATTCAAATTTGTTGGGACTTTTGTAGTATTTGGTGACATGATTAGGTAATATTTTACTGCAAGTTAATGTATAAATATTCTGGGTTGTATTTATGAATCAAAAAAATAACAGTGAGATTAAATTGATAGTTGCTATTGGGGCAGATCACGCTGGATATCCCTTAAAGGAAAGTCTCCAAGAATGGCTTAGCGGACAAGATGTAGACATTATAGATGTAGGAGCGCATTCTATGGACCCACTGGATGATTACCCAGACTTTGCTGCAAAAGTGGCTGTTGCGGTAGCTAATAACGATGCTCAACGCGGTATTGTCTTTTGTGGTAGTGGTGTTGGTGCTAGTATAGCCGCCAACAAAATTCCAGGAGTTCGGGCTAGTATATGTCATGATTTATATTCAGCGGCTCAGGGTGTAGAACACGATGATTTAAACGTTCTTTGTCTTGGGGCTAGAATTGTAGATGCCGAGTTCGCTAAGGGGCTTATTCAAGCTTTTTTATCTGCTGAATTCACTGCAGAAGAACGGCATTCCAGGAGAGTGGGTAAGATTATAGAACTAGAAAGAAATGGCCCGCAAATTGTTAATAAACCACAAGGAGGATAACCATGGCATCACTCGAGGAAGTTAGAAATCTGGGTCAATCAGTGTGGTATGACAATATAAGCAGGGAGCTTTTACTGTCAGGAGAAATTGAACGTTTAATCAATGTGGGAGTAACGGGTTTAACTTCAAACCCTTCTATATTTGATAAGGCTATATCTGAAAGTTCTGAGTACGATGAAGATCTTAAGGTTTTAATGCAAAATGGCGGTGAGAATAAATCTATATATGAATCGTTGGCCATGGAAGACATACGCTCTGCAGCTGATTTATTACATAGTGCCTATGTTTCTAGTAACTGTAAAGACGGCTACGCTTGTTTAGAGGTTAGTCCATTATTGGCATACGATACTGATGGAACAATTGCTGAGGCGCAACGACTGTTCAAAGAACTAGGGAAGTCAAACGTTATGATAAAAGTGCCAGCAACGCCAGAGGGCATACCAGCGATACGAAGTCTCATAGGGCAAGGCATCAACGTTAATGTTACCTTGATATTTTCTTTGGAAGCTCATAGAAATGTCATGGAATCGTACGTAGCAGGATTGGAAGACCTAGATAGGAACGGTGGTGATGTTAGCAAGGTGGCTTCGGTAGCCTCCTTTTTTGTAAGTCGATTGGATACTTCGATTGATACGGTGCTGGGAGAAATGTCTGAAGATTGTAAAACTGACACGGATATCTTGTTGGGGAGGGCTGCGATAGCGAATGCTAAACTGGCCTATGAATCATTCTGCTCGATTTTTGGGAGTGAGAGATTTGAGAGATTGCGAAACAAAGGGGCGTTAGTTCAAAGACCTCTTTGGGCAAGTACTAGTACCAAGAATCCGGCATACAGAGATGTACTTTATATTGAACAATTAATAGGTTTTGATACAGTGAATACTATACCTCCAGCCACACTTGATGCTTTTATTGATCATGGTATAGCGAACGATACTATATTGAGTGATATAGAGGATGCTAGGGATGTTATGGGTTTTCTCAAGGATTCTGGGATAGATGTGGATGAGGTAACTTCTAAATTGTTAAAAGATGGAGTGGACGCATTTTCCAAGTCATTTGAACAGATAATCTCGAACTTGGAAGCAAAAAGATCAGTGCTGATTCCTTTGGTTCAATAAAGTATAGTTTGTCGATTTTGCTTCTAGTCGAACAGTTCGATTTATAGACTGCATTGAAATCTTCGGAGGGGTTGTTTTCCCTATGTTTTTCCAGTGAAAGGTGATGTTATGGATATAGGTATGGTTGGTCTGGGCAGAATGGGATTGAATATGGCTTTAAGAATATCTAAGGCCGGTCACAAGATAGTAGCATATGACCCGGATGAAGAAGCTAGAAAGAGTGTGGGGAGAGAGGGTATTTTAGCTGTTTCTTCACTTCAGGAATTGATACAAGAGTTGAAACCACCCCGATTTATTTGGGTTATGGTTCCGTCTGGTTCAATCACCGAGCAAACCATCGAAAGTCTTTCAAGTGGTCTTGATAGCGGTGATGTAGTTATAGATGGTGGAAACTCGAACTATAAAGATAGCGTCAGAAGGGGGTCGTATCTGCTTGAATCTGGCATAGGTTTTTTGGATGTAGGAACGAGTGGAGGTATTTGGGGATTGGAGAATGGGTACAGCATAATGGTAGGTGGTGACAGAAGTGTATTCGAGAGAATAGAGCCGATATTCAAAGCTTTAGCACCAGGAGAAGATAGAGGTTATGGGTTGGTGGGCCCTTCAGGTTCAGGGCACTTTGTGAAGATGATACATAATGGGATTGAATATGGTCTCATGCAAGCTTATGCAGAAGGTTTTGAGCTCATGGATGCTAAAAAAGAATACGAACTAGATTTGTCTCAGATATCTGAAATTTGGAGACATGGCAGCGTTGTTAGATCGTGGCTATTGGATCTGACAGGCGAAGCATTGTCAGAAGACAGAAATTTGGACAGCGTTCAGCCTTATGTAGAAGATTCGGGTGAGGGTAGGTGGACTGTGCAAGAGTCTATAGAATTGAGCATACCTGCACCAGTAATATCACTTGCTTTGCAAATGAGGTTCCGTTCTAGACAGAATAACTCTTTCGGGTCCAAACTGTTAGCCTACATGAGGAACAAGTTTGGAGGGCATGCCGTAAGAAAGGCATAAAACCCTCAAAAGTTATTGGCTTGTATGTTAATGCCCGGCTTCCTGCCAGGTCGTTGGATCTTCCCAGTCAACGACCATTTTTTCGTGTAGTTCATCGATTTCTTGTTCAGAGTAACCCAACTCCTCCATGACGCTACGGGTGTGTTCACCTCTAAGTGGTCCAGAGCCCACTCGAGTTGGGGTTAAAGATGTTTCTACTACGGGGCTGTAACGCCAATAGGAACCTATTCGCATAGTTTCGGCCGGTCTTATAAAGTCGTTTTCCCAGACATGTTTGTCCTGTGAGTAGAAGTTGAACATTCCACTTTCTTCAACTTCCACGCAGGCAACATCACATGGGATTAATTTACTTTCCCAGTCTGACGCCTTAAGCGTCGTAAATATTGTTTCCAGTTCCTTTATCAATTCAGAATCATGTTCAATACGAGATTCTTCAGAATTGAAACGAGGGTCGGATAACAGGTCGTTTCTGCCAACCGCGTTACAAAATGAAACCCACTCTTCCTCGAATAGGCAATCTAAGAAAATCCAGCCTCTTTCTGCTTTGTAAAGTCTATGTAAAGCGTGTGTACCATATCCGTCGCTATCTGGTATCGCTCGGTCCGGTTTTCCATCGTAAGAGAAGAAATCATCTGCGTTAGCGTAGGCGTTAGCACCTATCATGGTTGACAAGACGTGCTGGGATCCTCCAAAGCGTTCTTTGGCATAAAGTCCAAGGAGAGCACCAGTGGATATAACCATCGATGAGTTTGGGTCAGGGTTGGTTTCATTAGCACGGGCCAGTCTGCGAGCAACTTCTTGTATTTCATCAATTGTCATAGGTTCATTATTATCAGGCAAAATATCTTTGCCTAATTGACTCATGGCTCCTCCTATTATGGCTCCACCTATTGGATGCATAGCTGGTCTGTGAGAATGAGGTCCTGAATCTCCGTATCCGCCGGCGTAGACGTATATGATATTAGGATTCATTTCTAGTACTTGTTCGTATCCAATTCCAAGACGTTCAGGTGCACCGGGCCGCATGTTGTGTACCAATATGTCAACTTTAGCAGCGAGTCTGCGGAATATTTCTTTACCCTCAGGAGTTTGAAGGTTTATAGACATATTTTCTGCGCCTGCTTGTGTTCTGTTAGCACCTAGTCCATCCATATTGCGTCGCATTGTGTCACCTTCCAGGGTTTCTATCCTGATAACCCGGGCACCCAATTCGTAATTTAATGATGTGGACAGAGGTCCCGCTATCACGGTGGACAGGTCTAGAATGGTGTACCCGGACAAAGGGTGATTGGGCAATTGATTGGATTGTCCACTATTATCCATATGTGTCCTGTCATCACTTTGTATATTCTGGAGTATCTCCTCCGTGTGTTGACCTAGGGTAGGGGCTGGACCTTTTATACTTCCAGGGCTGTTGTTCATGCGTACGAGAACACCCAATTGTTTCATGGGTCCCACAATTGGGTCTTCAACATCTTCTATATGTTTGTTGTATACCACTTGATCATGATTTAGTCCTTGCTGTGTTGTCATAAAAGGTTCTGCTGCAACGTTGGCCGTTTGGTTTACAAAAATATCCATCCATTCGTCGGCAGTCTTTTCCAGACCTTTTTCGATTATTATTCTTCGTAGATCCTCTCTATCTTCTGGCATTAGCATTGGAGCTTTTTCGAACCGAGGTTCTTTTAGCACATCACTAAGCCCCATAGATTCTAAAGATGATCGGAAAAGGCGGGCTATGAGATTAGCCATTTGTATCCATTGGCCGTCTTTGGTTCTTATAGGCTGATAACCTACCCCAGGTTGGCGATCAGGGTTGGATTGTGGGTCATCCTGGAATTTGTCTGGGAATTTTATCATCATCTGCCAGGTTAGCCAGTTGCCGACATCGAAAGGTGTTATGCCTTGCATCAGACTTGTTTCAACTTTTTGACCCTTGCCGGTTTTGTTTCTTACTATCAGTGATGAGACTATGCCTCTTACAGCTGCCATTGCTGTCCCATGGCTACCAACTTGTACTACCCCGTAATGAGGTCCTTGCCTTTTTGATTGGCCAGTAAACACCGTGTATCTGCCTACTTTGGCGGAAACAATACCCTCATATGGCTTGTATTGTGAATAGGGTCCTTTAGGGCCAAACGCCGTGATTGAGCAATAAACCAAAGATGGGTGATTGGATGACATCTCTTTGTATCCTATGCCAAGACTTTCAGCCTCTCCCGGTTTAAAACTTTCTACTACTACATCAGCTTTAGCTATCAGATTAGACGCCTGAAGTTTGCCTTCTGGAGAATGGAGGTCAATGACAATACTTTTCTTTCCTCGATTCCAGAGGTGAAACTGGGGGAATTTTCTATATGGGTCACCTTCAGGAGGTTCTACTTTTATAACCTTTGCACCAAAGTCAGACATTACCATTGTTGCTATGGAGCCCGGCCATCCTGAAGAGAAATCGATTACGGTTGTGTCATCTAGTGGTTGAGACATTGCAATACTCCTCACTCACGTGAAAATTTAGTAATACCAACCTTTTGTAGATCTAAAACCTGATTAAAAGTTCAGCGTATAAGCTTTTTAAAGGTGATTAATTATAGGTGGAAAATACAACTATGGTCAATGTTTATGTATTTCTTAATCTTATATTTGAATTCAAAAAATTATCGCAAAATATTATACAACTCAGTTTAGCAGTGTATAATACTAGAGAATAATTAAGTTCAGGAAGCTACTTAATTTCTATGGCGAATTTAATGAACAAATCAAACGTAAAACCCTTTTTATCTGGCAAACCCCTTTTTATGTTAATGGACGGGCATGCCATGGTTCATCGAGCGTGGCATGCTATACAGAATCCTTTGACCCTGAAGAATACTAATCAGGATGTTAGGGCTGTATATGGTTTTACTAACGCGCTTATTAGGGCAATACAAGAATGGAGACCTAGTCATTGTGCAATAGCATTTGATATGCCGGGTCCCACATTTAGACATGTTAAATACAGTGAATATAAAGCACAAAGGCCCAAGACCCCAGAGGAATTAATATCGCAGTTCCCTTTGGTAAGAAAATTAGTTGAGGCATTTGGTATACCAATATACGAGATGGATCAGTATGAAGGTGATGATATATTGGGGACTCTGTGTCTGCAGGCGTCTCAAAAAGGTATGGATACTATAATACTGACTGGAGACACCGACACTCTACAATTGGTATCTCCTACTGTGAGAGTGGCATTAAACAGGAGCGTGCAAGATAGAGTTATATACGATTTGCAGGGTGTGTTAGACAGATACGGTGGCTTGTCTCCTGATCAACAACCCCATATAAAGGCGCTCCAAGGGGATGCATCGGATAACATAAAGGGAGTGCCCGGCATAGGAGTTAAAACTGCTATAAAGTTAATACAACAGTTTGGTAGTATAGATGGTCTGTATGCCAATCTTGACGAGGTAACTCCGGTTCGGATAAAAACCTTATTGGAAGAGAATGAAGATTCTGCTAGGCAGAGTTTGGACCTCACTACAATAGTGAATGATGTTCCTATAGTTTTGGATGAAGAATCATGTCGTTTCTGGATGTATGACAGGGAGAATGTCTTGGACTTTCTGAAGGATATGGAATTCAGCAGTATAGTAGCTCGTGTTCCCATGGTGGATTCACCCATGAGACCCCAAGCCATAGAAGCTCACCAAGGTACACTAATAGCAGATAGCATTGTCGAGGCGAACGGTGATTATCAGACAATTCAGAATATAGGGGATTTGGAATCTCTAATATCAGATATTAAAGAAGTTAACCGTTTTGCATTTGACGTGGAAACCACCAGTTTAGACGCCATGAAAGCTTCTGTAGTCGGGATTTCATTTTCATTAAAACCTAATACTGCCAGTTACTTGCCCTTGGGGCACATTGAGGGTTCTCAAATTAACTTAGTTGACGCCATAAATTTGTTAAAACCCATATTTGAGGATGTCACTATAGAAAAATATGCTCATAACGCCAATTACGATATCAGTGTTCTAGCCAATAACGGAATAGCGGTCAAAGGCATCACTTTTGATACTATGATAGCGGCCCATCTTTTAGGTGAAAAATCCTTAGGTCTAAAGAGTTTGGCTTTCACTCGCCTTAGCGTAGAAATGACGCGTATTGAATTTTTGATCGGAACAGGGCGTAATCAAAAAACCATGGATCAGGTGTCTATTGAAGACGTAGCTCCGTATGCGTCTGCAGATGCTGATCTTACCTATAGATTAAAAGAACTTTTTGACAATGAACTAAGAGGGCATGACAAACTAATGGGTGTTTTCAATGACGTAGAGGTACCACTCATACCAGTTCTTGTTAAGATGCAGAGTAATGGTGTTGCGCTGGACGATAAGATACTTCAGGCTATGAGTTCCACTCTGGGAATTAGATTGGCACAGGTCGAACATGACATACTTGACTCTGTAGGGCACAGTTTCATGATTAGTTCGACTCAGCAATTAGCCGACGTTTTATTTAATGAATTGCGTTTACCTAAAACAAAAAAGACTAAGACTGGTTATTCCACAGACGCATCTGTTTTGGAGCATTTGAAGGTTATGGTAACTGACGGTGATGCGACAGATGCTGATCCAAGATCTTTACTTATTTTGGATAGAATATTGGAGTTTAGGGAATTGTCTAAACTTAAATCCACATATGTTGATGCACTGCCACAACTTGTCAATGCATCAACAGGACGTATACACACAAATTACAACCAAACCGGCTCTGCCACAGGTAGGATTTCAAGTAATTACCCCAACTTGCAAAATATACCAGTTCGCAGTGAATTGGGTCGAGAAGTAAGAAAGGCATTTATATCGGAGGATTCGTCTGAATGGACTCTGATTGCAGCTGACTATTCTCAAATAGAACTACGGGTACTTGCTCACTTATCTGAGGATAAGAGTTTGGTGGAGGCTTTTTTGAATGATGAAGATATACATTCCGCTACTGCCTCTCAAGTTTATGGAGTTTCTATTGATTCAGTAACATTGGATATGCGGAGAATAGCAAAGATTATGAATTTCGGTGTTATATACGGTTTAAGTGCATACGGAATATCACAACAGACTGATCTTCCTAGGGACGAAGGGGCTAAATTTATAGAGGGGTATTTCTCGAAATATCCAGGAATAAAGGGCTACCTAGATGGTATGAAAGAAGAAGTTAAAAAGACTGGATATTTAGAGACTGTCTGCGGTAGGAGGAGATACATACCTGAAGTAAATTCCCCAAATTATCAGATAAGGCAGGCTGCTGAAAGAATGGCAGTTAATATGCCCATTCAGGGGACAGCTGCAGATATCGTTAAGATAGCTATGATAAATATAGACCATGCTATGACTCGAAAACAATTGCGGTCCCGGATGATATTACAGGTTCATGACGAACTAATTTTCGAGGTGCCTAAGGATGAAATAACAACTATGCTAGAAATCGTTCAAGAATTAATGCCGGGGGCTCTGGATCTTTCTGTTCCCTTGAAAGTAGAGATAAAGACCGGGACAAACTGGGGATCTCTAGACAGTTTGTAGATCTGTCATGGCGCTTATTCGAAATATAGGCAAACAAACGGTTTTGCCTTTGAATATATTGTTAATATTCATAGTTCCTGTGTTCTTAATTACCTCTGACGTCCGCATTGCTTTTAATAGTGTCATGCTCTACGAGTATGGTTTTGATAAATATGATGTTTCTTTAGAAACCGGGCTTAGTAAGGATACGTTGATGGAAGTTGCATCTGATATTAGGGATTATTTAAACTCCAACAAATCAGCTCTGGATGTAAAGGTAATTGAAGGAGGGCAAAAGACCGATCTTTTTAATGAAAGAGAAATTGAACACATGAAAGATGTTAAGGGTGTTTTGTCTAAAATGAATAAAGTTCAGGAAATTAGTGGCCTTTACCTATTTATTTATTTATTTGTGACTATAATTAGAAACAAATTTAGATGGCCCGAGGTATTTGTTAAGTGTATAGTTCGAGGTTGTCTTCTTACATTGATACTTGTTTCTACCTTGGCAGCCGGCATATTTATAGGCTTTGACAGTTTATTTGAACAGTTCCATGTAGTACTTTTTGAAGCTGGAACATGGACATTTGATCCTAGGACGAATTATTTAACTCGACTGTTTACTGAAGGATTTTTTATGGATGCAAGCCTTTTAATCGGTGTGTCAGTTTTTATACAGGCCTCTTTAATATATTGGGCCCTTTGGTTGGTAAAGAGGTTGTTGAGTTAGAATATCATTAGACGAGACTAATTTAAGCCTAGCAACAATTAGCCCCGCCACAATTGCATCCTCCCGATTCCATGCCAGCCATGACTTCCGTAGGTATTCTATCTCCGCCAGGAGATTTTGTAATCGATGCAAATAAAGATAAGGTTCTAGATGAAAGAGTCCCACAGTCTGGACAAGGCGTTTTCTCCTGAGAGGTTTGCATGGACTGCATTTTGTCGAAACGATTTTTGCAGGTATTACAGAGGTATTCGTATATGGGCATATTTTTCTCTTTAGCTAAATTTATATAATAATGCTACATCCATGATTTTATATCTATAATGTTTGTTGGTCAAATAATCTCAAGGGTAGTCGAAAATACTTATAGCTATTAATTTACCTGGAGTACGTTCGTAGAAGACTTTTATTTCTTGGTTATTGTCCATGTGCCATTGTAGGTGGTCCGGGGTGTTGAAATCTATTATACCTGTGGTATGAAAAATCCATGTTGTACTCGTACCATCTTTTATGACAAATGATTGAATCTCTTCTTCATTACGTTCTTCCACTTTAATTACTGAACCGTGAGTACTGCCAAAAGTGCTGTCTGTTTCACCGCACCCATAGGATGTTGAGATTAGAATAAGACAGGAAATAGTAAGTAGAGTGTTTCTTAACACTTGTATTAGGTTCTTTCTACAATGGGTTGAGCGATTATCCACAAACTTACTGCTGTGTAACCTACCATCAGTACTAACATCGGGTACTGACTCATCAACGCTTTAGACCTGTCCTTTATATTTCTTATTGCCACTATATGTGCAATATATACTGCTATTACATGACCAGTTACTATGGATATTACGGAGGTTATCCAAGCGAATCTGGGCCCTACTATATATGTATTTACCTCATAACTTTTTGTGTTTATGATGTCCCACCCTAAACCGAGAGGATCAGATACAAGAGGTATTATTAATTGACCCTGTATCAATATATAGGTCAGATAGTGAGACAAATGATATGCTAGTGCAATGGGTATAAGTGAGTATATAAAAAGCCTGCATACTGCATCTGTTGAAACATCAGGCCCGGATAAATTAGTCATGGCTTTGCAAAATCCCCAATAGATTATATAAAAGATTATTGGGGAAACGAAAAGACCTATACTATTTATTGCTACTATAGCATTCCTGCCAAACAAGAATGAAAATGTGTCGAACATGAAATCTAGCGCCGATGACCATAATGGAGTGGACGTAAATCCATCAAAAGTCACCACAGCCAACAGCAGCAATACAAAATACATTTTAGAAGTATCAACATCTTGGTTGGATAATAGACCAACTCCATAAGGTCTAAGATTGATCTGTCTGTCAAGGTTTGAGGAAGCCGAGAAGCATTGGTGACAGTCTAGACAATATTCTTGGACGTTGCACTCGTTACATCGGGTGCAAATTGTAGTGTTTTTGGATGCTATTTCTAGTGGGGAGAATTTAGACAAAAACTGAAAAGCTATAGAAAAGGGGTCACAACGGGCAATCCATTGATTTTTTCCAATAAGATACATACCCGACCAGGTTATAGTTGAATAAAAAATGACTATATATGCAAGGGTTCTTGGCAAATAAGAAGTCGGATATACCAGTTCAAACCAGGAGAATATAAAAAACAATACTAAGCCTGGCCACACCCCTAGTTCTATAGGCAATATTATTCTCGGATTTTCTTCCTGTTTCCCGTACAATCTATAGTGTATATACTCAAAGAATGTAAATATATTGCGCCATGGGTTAATTATTAGCCAGATGTTTCCTATCAGTGCAGAAATATATGCAATGCCAACCCACCAGATTATCCATACGAATGTAGGTGTGATATTGCCGAAAGGATTTTGGTCACCAAACAATCCACATATGATAAGAAAGACCAGTAATATAGATGAAGTGGTTTTTAAGCAATATATAAAGTACGTGTGGGTAAATATTGCTAGACATCTAAATTTAAGCAGATTTATCTTGGGATAGGTATCAGCACCTGGGGAAATTTTTACGAACAGTCCAATTAGTATGAAGGATAAAGCAACAGTCGCTCCTCCACCATAAATATACAACCAAAGCGGAAGCGGAAGGTTGTATTTTTCTCCAAAACCATGGGCGTAAACAGGTTGAATATTTACAATGAATAAACCAATTAAAAGAAATAGTAGTTTGTTTTTAGTTAGGAAAGTCATTAGGAAAACTTGTCCTCAAGCATAACACCGTATTAGGTTTCTTGTTATTTGCTTTTCAGCTTTCTGAGATACCACGAAATTGACACTAGTACGGGAAGTGAAGAGAAGAACACCAAAACTATTCCCCAATTGAAATTTTCTGGATAAACTTCTAATGGCATTGAGAAGCTGGTTATTTTTTCATTTTCTGATATTTGACCTTCTAAAAGCCAGGCTCCCTCTTGGTTTAAGTTAGCCGAAAAATCGTACCAATTGGAATACATAGGGTCTTTTGCTAGTTTTTTTTGTCCAATGAAAATATTTTCAGGTGGCGGCCCAAATAATATTACTTCAACCGATAGGTTTTCAGCTGGTGATCCATCGGTAATATGGTTTAGAACCATAGAAAAATGCATGTTGCCTTTTCTAATCTCAGTTGGATAAGAACGGAGTTCTATTCTATAATCACCCTCTGTGATCTCGAGTATTTTTGCGGTTTTGCCATTTGCTTGAGCATCAAATGTAGTGTAAAAAAATATTGCTAAAACCGAGACAATAATTAATACCAAACTGGGATAACTTATTGATAGGTTTGGAGTTGGACGATAGTTAGTAGTCATCAGAGTTGGCTTCATTTACATTTGTATTTTTTTGGATCCGGTCAAATAGGATTGCGGCTCTTTCGAAAATGCCACTCTGCAACCAGGGCCACAAAAATAGTAGGTAACATTTTCGAAATCATGGGTCCCTCCAGGAGGGTTTTTTGTAACGACTTTCATGTCACAAACTGGGTCTATTGCGGTTTGAGGATTTCCTGTTTTATTGAAGAGAGGTAGTTTCATATGATTTCTCTACGGAATTATATTCTCCATCGTTGTAATCGTAAAGAGTTGCTAATTACACTTACTGAGCTGATTGCCATCGCTGACGCTGCCATTATAGGATTAAGGAAACCGAATTCGCCAATTAAAAAATGTAGAGATGCAGGAACAGAGCCGTCGGCAAAGAAAGGATATAGTATCCCTGCTGCTATAGGTATTAAGGCAGTATTATAGAAGAATGCCCAGAAAAGATTTTGTTTTATGATTTGTATAGTAAACCTACTAAGTTCGAACGATTTTTTAACATCTAGTAGGTTGTTATGTGTAATTACTATATCTGCTGATTCTAACGCTATTTCAGATCCAGTTGATATTGCGATACCTACATCTGCCTGATTCAGGGCAGGGGCATCGTTAATTCCGTCTCCAATCATAACTACTACTCTATTTTTATCCTGTAAATTCTTTATTGTTGTGATTTTTTGTTCAGGAGATGCCTCTGCTAAGATATTTGTTATACCCAATTGTTGAGCAATATTATTGGCAGTTATCTGATTGTCCCCTGTTAGCATTAACACTTCTTTATTTCTAGTTTTGATCCATTCTATTGTGGCACTTGCTTCTGGCCGTAATGAGTCTGCTAATGAGATCATTCCTATAAGTTGATCGTCCATTGCTATGAACACAGAGGTTTGTCCTTTAGAGGAAGATTCTTCCCATATCGTCTTTAGGGAAGAAACATCATATAGTGATTGATTCATCATATAGTGGTTTCCCATTATTATTTGTTTATTATTTACTGTTGCTGATACTCCTTGTCCTGGTAAATATTCAAATTTGTCTGGATATATAAAATCAACTTTTTCCTTCTTCGCGTAGTCCACTATAGCCTTGCCAATAGGATGTTCCGATGGTACTTCAGCCGAGCAGGCTAATGAGACGAGCTGGTGCTCTGGCATTGAAATAGGATGAACTTCGACTACTTTTAATAATCCTAGAGTTAGAGAGCCGGTTTTATCGAATATGACTGTATCCGCATTTTGGAGTCTCTCAAGAGCTTCGGCACCTTTAATCAATATGCCATTTTCAGCACCTTTACCTATTCCTGCTATTATTGCAGTAGGAGTTGCTAGTCCTAGTGCACATGGACATGCAATTATCAACACTGCTGTCATGTTCATCAGTGCGTTAGTAAGAATCGGTGAAGGTCCTGCAATAATCCACGTGATTAAAGTGATTAATGATAATGAGATTATTATTGGCACGAAGTAACTCGATATAATATCTACGCTGTGTTGTATCGAAGCTTTCGATCCTTGAGCTTCTCTTACTAATCTTACGATATTAGCGAGAACGGTCTGGGAATTTGGTTTTGTAGTTCTAATTTTTAGCACGCCCTGTTGGTTTATTGTTGCACCGAACACATTGGATCCGACAATTTTTTCCACGGGTACACTTTCCCCAGATATCATGCTCTCATCTACAGTTGAATAGCCTTCAATTATTACCCCGTCAATTGGTATACTTTCTCCTGGTCTGACTAAAATTACATCTTCGACTATAATTTGATCTATAGGAACGATTTCTTCGATATTGCCCTTCAGCACATTGGCAGTTCTAGGTTGTAATTCAATCAATTTCCTCAGTGCCTTTGAGGTGTTGCCTTTAGCACGGGATTCAAGATAGCGACCTAATAAAACTAGGGCAATTATCATATTTGATGTATGGAAGTGAACCTTATCTCCCGGGATGAGATTAGGCATAAGTATTGAAGCCATACTATAGAAGTAGGCAACGGAAGTGCCCAATGCAATCAGGGTATTCATATTTGAAGTTCGATGTTTTAAAGCATTCCATGCACCCCTATAAAATTGTGATGCACACCAAAATTGTACAGGTGTTGATAGAGCCCAAAGAATATATGGGTTTTGAAATTGTGATGGAATCCAAGAAAAAAGAGCGTGCATGCTCAACACGAATGTCAATACTGCCACACAAGTAGAAATGTAGAGCTTCCATTTTACCTCTAATGGAGCATTATGATTATTATCTATTCTATAGTCGTTATTTACAGTTGTGATCATAGAATACCCGGCGTCAGATACGTTTTTGTTGACTTCTTCCAAGAAATGTGGAGTGTCTAGGTGTTCTATGTATGCCTGTTCCGTTGCTAAATTAACTGATACATCCAAAACAGAAGGGATGTTTTTTATGGCGTTTTCTACATGTAATACACAAGCAGAGCAGGTCATTCCTATTATATCTACACTTGTATTCTCTATTTGGGTGTCGTAGCCAGCCTCTTTAATAGCGTTCAATATTTCTATTGTGTGTGGTTGTGAGCCTGGGGTGAATTCTACAGACGCATCTTCTACTGCCAAGTTGACTACTACGGACGAAACTCCCTCAATACTTTTAATAGCATTCTCCACATGTAAAACACAGGCTGCACAGGTCATACCCTTCACAGGTAATATTAAGCTTTGTGACTTTGAGCTTTCCATTTTTTGTATCACAGTTACTTGGAATTCAAGTTATATAGTTCGAGCAATTCTTGTAGCACCTGATCGTCTCTACCTTCTTTTACGCCTGAGATTACACAACTGTGTAAATGTCCGTCTAGGAGTTTCGATTCTAATTTTTCTATAGCTCGTCTAACTGCATATGTTTGTTTCAGTATATCGACACAATATTTCTCTTCGGATATCATTTTCCTGATGCCAGATAAATGACCTTCTATGTAACTCATTCTTCTGAGACATTCTACCTTAGTGTTGTTTATCACTGCGATCCTCCTGTAACCGTACCCGTGGGGGGTGGGTATATGTTAACTTGTTCTAGTGCAAACATCAACAAACGACATTAATTAGATTAAATAGTTTGTACCTCAATGTTCGCTATTGCCATGTTAACCAACTTTTCAACATCAAGGTTAGATTCAATTAGGCTGACTTCAGACGGAGTGCTTTGTGTTGCAGGATGCTTTGGTACAAAAAGGCTACAACAGTCCTCGTCTGGAATTATGGAAGTTTCGTACGTTCCTATATTCTTTGCTTCGTTTATTATTTCTTGCTTATCCATTCCTATTAGTGGGCTTAGAATCGGCATTGAAACCGTATCTCTTATCGTATTTATGTTTTCTAATGTCTGCGATCCTACTTGTCCGAGACTTTCTCCAGTTACTAAGGCTTGTGCTCCATTGGACAACGCGATTTTTTCTGCTATCCGGGTCATAAATCTTCTGTATATTATGATGCGATATTGGGGAGGAACGGAGAGTATGATTTCCTTTTGTACGTCCGCGAAAGGTACTAAAAAGAGTGTTGAATGGAATTGATAAACATTCAATTTAGATACTAATTCTTGTGCTTTTTCTCGAGACGAGCCGTCTACCAGCGGGAAGCTATGGAAATGCATAAACAATACACTGCATCCTCGCTTCATCATCCTTTGAGCAGCTACAGGAGAGTCTATCCCGCCAGATAGGAGAGTTAGTACCTTACCGCTTACGCCAACAGGTAATCCACCAGGTCCCTGTTCTTGTTTGAAATATAATAATGCTTGGTCCCTCAGTACCTCGACGAATATATTCAGCTCAGGGTTGTAGAGGCTGACATCTGTTCCAGTCAAACTTTGGACGAAGTTGCCAAAGTGGCGGTCCATGTCTGGAGATTTCAGTGGAAAATGTTTGTCCCCTCTTTTGGCCGTAATTCTGAATGTTTTAAATTGTTCTTTTGGGACCTCACTTGCTATAAGATTTTCTATATTCTGTATGCTGGGTTCTACTGTGAAATACTTGTAGAATTTAACCACACCAAATACGGTTTTAATCTTTTCCAAGACTTCACCCAAAGAATCTTCGTCTACATCTGCAATGCCAACTCCGATGTGGGTTTTTTTAATGTTGCACTGAGGGAAATCTTTTAGCGCTAGTTTTAGATTGGATTCGAGTTTTCTGAGGAACATGGGTCGGTTCTTGCCCTTCAGGGCTATTTCATGAACCCTTATCATTATTGAATTTTGAGAGTAGGCCATAGTCCCTGCTAACAATTAACCTATAAGAGCCAAATTGCATACCGCGTTATTTGGATTTGATAGGTTAATTGTTTTGTAACTCCATTCAGTTTCAAAGATATTAATAATTATGTTGGAGTAATTACACTTTTATGGGTAAGTCTACCTTATAATT
>CAYUCO010000009.1:0-3583 GCA_964443385.1 uncultured Dehalococcoidia bacterium
TACAGCCGTTTCTATAATTCCTTCATCAAACAAATCCATGGCCCCCAAACTCATTCCCATACCGATAATCGGGACTGCTATTAGTACTGTGAAAATAGACGAAGATAAACTCCCGAAAGCGGCACCACTTCCCTGTAAAGACCTTCCTAAAAACGCAAGTCCCAACATAGTTCCCACGAGGCAAAAAGTTCCGGGTATATTTATTAGGTAAACAAGGACTCCTTCTCCAGCATTAAGCTCCATATAAGCCAAAGCTGCCTCTTTGCCCTTTAGATCTGAATCAATTTCTCCAAGTAGAATTGGTTCAAGTATCATCCAGACAAGAAGCATCAATACGGGACAAATCATGAGTATTAGTGAGTAAAGCATACGAGAATTCATGTTTTCGCACCCCAGTTGTTTGTATTTGTCCTAGACTCAGTCTAGGACGGCCTATTATAGCATGGGTTTATCACAAGAGTTCAAGCTTATATTAATGATAATTGCCCAAAGTGTTCACCTGTTTATATTCCTAATACACATTCATTAATTTTGTGCCTTGTGTTAATATCGTCCGGTTGCACATCAGGAACTTTATATATGCAAGATAGACAGTACAGCTCATATCGTTGGACCATTCAAGGCGTTCTTATTTTTATGCAGATAGGCTTAGGTCTTAATTTTATGGCTCCTACTCCTCTCTTTACATTGATCATGGAAGATTATGGTATCAACAGAGGTTTGGTTAGCTTGTTGGTTTCGGCACCAATAATTGTTTTAACCATATCACTTCTCCCAAGCGGTATTTTGATTTCTAAAATAGGGTCCAAAAAAGCAATGGCTATAGGTGGATTATTAATGTCTTCTGGGTTGTTAGCACCATTGTTTGATTCATTTGTCATGATGGTATTTATGAGGCTTTTATTTGGTGTCGGCGCGGCCATATGTCTTCCAGTGACCAGTTCAATTCTAATGGAATGGTTTAAACCAAACGAACTTCCCATATTGAACGGTGTTAATGAATCAGGAAGATCTGTAGGAGTTGCTATTGGTCTCTTATTCGCGGTGGCAATTGCTAATGTTTTTGGATGGGATATGGTTTTCTTTTTCTTTGGTTTACTTCCTATGTTTGCTACGGTTTTGTGGCTTGTAGGTGGCAGATCTGTAAGTGTTGTAGAAGAACAGTCTGATGAGGTTTCTTTATCTAATAACATTGATTTGATATTCAATCGTAATACTCTTCTTATTGCCATTGCCAGTATGGGGCCGTTCGCTCTTTTTAAAGGTTACAGTTCCTGGCTTCCTACTTATTACAATGAAGTTCATGGTATGACTATTGAAAGATCAAGTTCATTAGTGGCTGTTTTGCCTTTTGTCGCCGCTATTGCAACTCCTTTGAGTGGTATTATTGTATCGAAATTAGGTATAAGAAGACCAATTTAAATAATGGCAGGACTCACATTCCCTTTACTTGCATTTGGATCCTTTATGATAACAAGTACTATTTTGATTACAATTTGTATTATTGGTCTGGGATCTATGTTTGCTTTGTATATAGTAACTATATTGACTATTCCTATGGAATTACCTGGAATCGACGCGAGTAAAGTTGGGATAGTTACAGCTGGGGCACTTACTATAGGCAACGGTACAGCTGTATTTTCTCCTATTTTCATAGGTTCATTTACAGATCTTACAGGATCTTATACCCCGGCACTTTCCATTGTGGCGATCATGCCATTACTAATGATAATATCAGGTTTATTACTGCCTGAAACAGGAAGAAGGGCTAAGCCTACTGGTTACTAACTGTAGCTGCATCAAGTCCTAATAGCCCAATTAAGATAACCGCAATAAAGAATAGACTTATAAGTGCTGGTATTATGCCTATTAGTACTACACCTACTGCTCGTAATGTAGATTTATTATCTAGCGCTTGTCTGCCAGCCATCACCATAGTTCCAATTTGCCACATCATTATTGGTAGTGCTATAAAAGAACCCACACCCGGTATTATGCCTAATATTGTAAGCACTCCAGGTGATTGAGCGAATCCAGTAGTTCGTAAGAGCTGTCCCCAATCTGCATCTGTAGTTTGTTCAGGGAGAATTTTTGTCCCTATGAAATAGGTTATAAAAGCCCACACTGCCCAATAGCATACCGATGCGATGAAGGTGAACAGTAAATATCTTAAATCTCCGCTGACTAGAACCGGTAAAGATCCTATTAGTGCTACTATTAAAACTACGGTCAATGCTTGTTTGGTGGCTGATTTATCCGCCTCTACTTCTTCGTAAGCGTGAATGTCGAACATGGAAGCTCTTATCATTCTGCTTGTGAGAGTAGATTTATTATCAGTCACATATTCAGGCTCGTTGGCATAAGGCTGTTCTGTATGTACAACTTCACTTGTTTGCTGTGAATTTTCTTCTTCGAAAGGGCTGCCGCAGTTTCCACAGAAGAGGGCACCTTCAGGATTTTCCCTTTCGCACACCTTGCATTTCATAGTTGTCACCTTCTCTAAGAGAGATTGTTATTCCGTCATTATAACTAACTTTCTGTTATTGTCTATTTTGTGTATATATGTAATTAGATATTTGACATTCAAGATGTCTGGTCATAGACTTTTATCAAGATTGGAGGGTTTAAAAATGTGTACTAGTTGTGGATGCGACTCAGAGGTTAAAGCCCCACCTACTCCGCCTTATCCTAAAAGGTAGTGGTAAAAAACTCTTATTTTTAGTCAGACGCTATTCAAAAAGCTCGCTAGAGACTCGTTGAATTCGTTTGGTTTCTCTCTTTGTACTTCGTGACCAGTTTCTGGGAATTTTACAACTCGAGCATCAGCTATTTCGTTTAGTAGGATCATAGCGTTCGACGGTTTAACCCATGGATCAGACTCTCCATGCACAATAAGCGTCGGTGCAGATATTTTTTCTAGTTCGGTCAAAAATACACCTTTAGATCTAATGTGGAAACTTTCGGATCCTTCTATATAGGATGAAACTAATTCTTCCCAATAATCCTCTCCATGATGTCTGGCTAGCGCCTGTTTTAATGACGGATGGATGTCTTTTATAGGAGTAAGCATTTTTCTGAACTCACTTCTTTTTTCATCAGTTATAGATTGACCTCCTATAGTTACTAGGGATCTAACTAATGCAGGATAATTTTTCGCTACCAACATGGAAACTATTGCTCCATCACTAAATCCGCATAAATCAACTGGACCAATACCTAAAACTTGTATCAAACTTGCGATATCTTGGGAATCATTCTCATAGAAATTGTCGAGAAATGATTTGCGTCTTTCCGATTGCCCATGTCCCAATAAATCTGGCAAAAACACTTTGTATGTAGTACAGAAATATTCAATTTGATCCCTAAAGTGTGCTAATCCGGTTCCAAGTGCACCATGGACAAACACCAATGGTCTTCCATTGCCCTTAATATTACAGTTAATAGTGCCATTTGTGCATTGCACTTCTATCTGTTTATATGTAGATTGATTAGCCATTTATCTTAATAAAAATTAAGCTATTAAGCCAAATTCTGATACGTCAAATCTGGCCTTATATTAACTGTGCAAAATAATTGTTCAGTA
>CAYUCO010000010.1:0-10443 GCA_964443385.1 uncultured Dehalococcoidia bacterium
TTATGTCCCCATAGGACGCCGCTTCATGCGGTTTGAGTTCTTCGGCTTCCCGTTCTTGGCCACACCAGATTATGAATTTGCTCAGTTCTTTTAATGTTTCTGGATTAAAAGTGACGCGTTTAGAAGAGAGGTAACTTGTTAGTGCTTTAGAGAGAGGCAGCGTTTTTGATTCCATGTTATTAGTTTAGAACTCCCGTATTATTAACATTAAATATACACCATTGTTACTTTTTTGGGTAGGTAAGGGTAACCTGAAGTCTGTTATAATTTACTTATTTCATGGTTAGCTTACTTTCTATTATATTTAAGTAGGCGCCCAGATTCAATTTTATAGAACGATTGGAGTTTCATGGTGCCTTATGGAGTTACAATAAAAGAAGATGTTGGCGACACTAGAATAGAGATTGAATGCGAACACCAAAATGGACTGATTTACGTGGTGCCATCCGAAGCTAGTTGGGTTTGTGACAGCAGTAATATACACGCACATGCATTGGCAGGTTTTTTTCGAGAACTGTGTGAATTGTCTGATTCGCGTGTTTCAGAGTTGATGCAACGCTGGGGCTTGTACTATAGATCTAGACCAATCAGAGGAGACGAAACATAGGATGCCGTCTTTAGATAGTGTCCTCAGAAACCTCTGCATTTGAAGGGTCGGATTCGAAAAGTTCATTTAATTCTTTTCCTTCAACTGTTTCGTTGACTACCAAGTAATTGGCTATCTGGGCTAGCTTGCTTTTATTGGATTTTAGGATTTCAGTAGCTTGTTCATATGCAGACTGAATCAGTTTATGGACTTCCTCATCGATTTCCTCGGCGATCTTGTCACTATAATCCCTTTGTTCGGATATTTCCCTGCCCAGGAATATCATGTCTTCTTTTTTGCCGAAAGTCCGAGGTCCCAGTGATTCACTCATTCCATATCTGGTTATCATTTGTCTGGCGATATTAGTAGCATTTTCAATATCGTTACTAGCTCCTGTTGTAACAGCATCAAATGTTAATTCTTCTGCCACCCTGCCACCAAGTGCGGTAGCCAGCATATCGGTGAACTGTTCTTTTCTCATCAAGTATCTCTCTTCAGTCGGGAGCAATCTTGTATAACCGCCCATAGCACCTCTGGCTATTATAGATATTTTCTGTACTGGGTCGGCGTTAGGTAGGAGATGAGCCACCAAAGCATGTCCTGCTTCATGGTATGCGGTCATTTCCTTTTCTTTATCACTGATCACTCGACTTTTCCTTTGTGGTCCGGCTATGACACGATCAATAGCTTCAGCAAACTCAGTTTGGCCAATCTCCTTTGCACCTCTTCTGGCAGTTAGTATAGCTGCTTCGTTTATCAAGTTGGCTAAATCTGCTCCACTGAATCCAGGGGTCTGTTGAGCAACCGTAGTTAGATCTACTTCTGAAGCAAGAGGTTTCCCTTTGGCGTGTACATTGAGTATAGCGTCTCTGCCGTTGATATCTGGAGAATCTACCATTACTCTGCGATCGAACCTTCCCGGTCTAAGCAGTGCCGGGTCAAGTATGTCCGGGCGGTTGGTCGCAGCAAGTATTATTATGTTTACAGTAGTGTCGAACCCATCCATTTCCACCAGAATCTGGTTTAGCGTTTGTTCTCTTTCGTCATGTCCACCACCGAGTCCTGCTCCTCTATGCCTTCCAACTGCATCTATTTCATCAATGAAAATGATACAGGGGGAATTCCGTTTGGCTTGGTCGAACAAGTCCCGAACACGGGAAGCTCCAACTCCCACAAACATTTCCACAAATTCACTGCCACTTATACTGAAAAATGGTACTCCAGCCTCTCCAGCCACAGCCCGTCCGAGAAGAGTTTTACCTGTGCCTGGTGGGCCTACAAGGAGAACTCCCTTTGGTATTTTTGCACCAAGTGCCGCGAATCGTTCTGGATATCTCAAGAATTCAACTACCTCATGTAGTTCTTGCTTGGCTTCTTCTATGCCAGCAACGTCAGCGAAAGTGACACTTACTTTATTGCCGACAAACATTTTGGCTTTACTTCTACCAAAACTTAACGTTTGATTGTTGCTGCCTTGTGCTTGCCTCATCATGAAAAGTATTATTGCACCAAAGAATATTAGCGGCAAAAAGTTGATCAGCAGTCCAAGTAGGCTCCCAAATCCACTTGCTCCTTCGACTTCTATTTCTATACCAGAAATGTCTGCACCTGCATTTTCCAACATTTCTATGACTGGAGTGTTATCTTCCTTACGAGATTTATATACCCGCCCGCCGATATCTTCAACTTCTAGGATCTCAAGGTCAACTTTAATAGACCGAATTTCTTTATCCTTGGCCATTTGGATGACTTGGCTGACGGGTATGTTACTTCGACTTGACGGTGCTTGGAAAAAAGTAAAGAATATCGCCAACACCGATATTATTATCAGAAGATATACAAAACTATTTTTGGTCCATTGAGTATTCATTTTAATGACTAGAACAGTGTAAAACCTTTATACATTTTATAATAGAGGACAATCTTACCCTAAATTAAGTTTGAAAGGAAGAAGGTTGTCACCAAAATCTTTCAAGTTTGAGCAGTGTTAATGTAGTTTTCTGTTGTCAAACTGTCTGTAGTTGTTGAAAGGTTTGTGTTTCATAAAAAATGCCGACAATTCTATGGTTTTCATTTACCAGAGAGTCATTGATTCCAAAAACAATTGTCGAAGCTCTTTATGTGTAATAGGACGAGGACAAAGATCTAAGAGTCTTTTTTGAGGTAGAGTAGCTGTTACTAATGCTTCTATGTCGTCTAGCTGATACCCAATGGCACCAAGTCCATTAGGTATGTTTATCTTTCTGACAATATTGGTTATAGCTTTTCCCAACAAGTATCCTGCGTACTCGTTATCGGCCGCCGTGGATTTAATGCCCATTATCGCGGCCGCATTGCGATGCCTTTCGGGGTTAGTAGGAGCGGTGAATCGAAAAACCGCAGGGGCGTTTAGTATCACTGACATGCCATGAGGAACAATTGGATTTTCTTGTGGGTAGCCATCTGGAGAAAAGTTACTAACCATGCCAGATACAGCATATGACATGCCATGAGGTAGGTGGCATCCAGCGTTGCCGAAACCAACTCCTGCATATGTTGCTGCTAACATCATTTCACTTCTTGCCTCAATATCTTCAGGATCATGCACGGCTCTTACAATGTTTTGGGACACCATTTCTATAGCCTTTATAGCCCAGATGTCACTTATAGGATTCGATCCCTGATAAGACGGTCTTTTTAGAGGGCTTTCAGGAGCAGTGCGTTGATTGTATGGGAGAGCGGTATATGATTCTAATCCATGTGACAAAACATCTAATCCGCTGCTAGCCACTACCATCCCTGGTAGTGTAAGAGTATGCAAGGGGTCTATTAGTCCGATTGCTGGCCTCAGATAACGATGTGCAATACCAGTTTTTGCTTTCATTTCAAGGAAATCGAATATAGCTGTGCCTGTTGTTTCACTGCCTGTGCCAGAAGTTGTTGGGATTGCCAGCAAAGGTTTTATGGGGCCAGGGACTGGTACGCCCTGCCCTATAGGTGCGTTAACGTAGGTCAAAAACTCTGCTGGATATGTGGCATATAGATTTGCTGCTTTAGCTGTGTCTATACTTGAACCTCCTCCAACTCCTATATATCCGTCGAATTTGCCGTCAGTAGCGAATGAGATCGCTTCTTGGAAAGACATATCCGTTGGCTCTACATGAACGCCATCGAATAATGTGGCATCTATTCCTTCTTGTTTGAGAGAGTTTAGTGTGATAGATACGGCTTCACTATTTTTCATTTTAGTATCTGTAACGACCATTACTCTAGTTGCATTCAATCTCTTCATTTCGAAACCGACTTCCTTGGTAATGCCGGGCCCAAATTTGATACTGGATACGTCTATAGAGAAAGCTGTTTCGAGATTACCGTTTTTCATGATACCTCCGTTAATAATGGGGTTTATCTATATCGAGGCTTCTTAAGAGACATGAACATGGCTGCCGATATAATTAATAGGCCGGCGAATGTAAGAAAAGCTATGCTGTAAGAGCCTGAGGTATCGAATACGTAGGCCGCGAATATCGGTCCTAGCATTGACCCCCCCATCTGCACCATTCCCGATAAACCCAAGATACTGCCAAATGATTTACGTCCGAAATAATCTCCTTTTATTGCTGGCATAGTAGCTGCAGAGCAGCCGTATGATGGTGCATATATTGCTACGAATAACATGACTTGCCATAAATTCTGTGCATAAGCCAATATCAGGCATGATACAGCAAGAAGACATACACTTGCTACCGCAACTGGTTTAGTTCCAAAAGCATCGTTCATGAAACCACCACCTAATCTACCCACGATACTTACCATCCCCATAGATCCCAAGACACCGGCCGCAGTGGCGCCGGAGTACCCCAAATCCTCAACTAGAGGGATAGCATGCAATGTAGCAGCTCCAGTAACCATTAATCTAATGGCGAATCCTATAGATAATGCCCAAAAGGCCCTTGAATACAGGGCTTCCGTCACTGTCATTCCTATATCATTGTTTGGGTAGTGCTGATTTTCAGTGTCGGAGGTTGCGTGTGTTGCTGGATCCACAGTCTTTACTGGCGAATCTCCATCGGGGAGTAGTCCATATAATTCTGGTCTGGGCTTCATTACGAAGGCTGTAGGTATACCTATCAAAAGAATGCCTATACCGGTTGCCACAAATGCCGATCTCCAGCCGAATTCATTAATGAACCACGAAACAACTATTACCCCTGCAGCGCCTACAGCTACTGCTGTCCTTAGTATTCCAAATGCTGTTCCTCTTCTTCTTATAAACCAATTGGCCACTGTAGTATCTATGGCTACCATAGCACTGAGGCTACGCCCAACGGTTACCAAGAGTATGAAGACTAAGTAAAATTCTATGAGAGAGTCTATTACGGATAACCATATCATTCCGATTGAAGATAATATTATTCCTAATAATATTATCCTTGTTGGCCCATATCTATCTACTAGAAAACCTTCTATTCCTCCAAGGACTCCTGCTTCGAGTCTTGATAGACTTATTGCACCGGCCAACCCCGTTCTTGTCCATCCGAAATGGTCAATAAGCCTTTTGTAGAATAGGCTGAATCCGTAGCCGCCTGTCATACTGGTAAAAGTTAGAGCCAAGAAAGCTGCTAATACTATCCACCAACCATAGAATATTCGCCTGGGTTGTTGCATCAGTTCTCCAAGATGTGATCATTGAGATTGGATATCAGGGATAAAGATTGGTCGAACAATATCACTGGATTCTAGTTATTAATTTACCAAATGCTCGAAGTTTTTCTCTGCCTGAGATTTTACAGTATCTATATCTTCTGGCAAAAGGTATCGGTCTTGAGCTAAGGCCTCTGAAGCTTCATTAATTTTATTCAAGTAGTCTTCTTTTGACAGATAACGTTCTTCTATGGATTTGCGCGGGTCATTTAGTCGGAGTCTTTCTTCTGCGGTAGATGGCAATGGTAGAGTCCATCCGGCCAGTCCGCCGGTAATGCCTATGTATAGATTTTCGTTGCCAACTTCGGCGTGTCTAAGATTCCAACCGGCGTAAGTAGCCAGAGGTACGGAGATATGTGGCAGTCTTATTCCAGATATATCATTGAAATTGTCATCCACATCCGATACCAACGCTGGATACGTTTCACCTTGCACTGGAGGAAGTATCGATAGAATGCCATCTGCTACGTCTTGTCCATGATCTAGCCTTAATGCTCTTAGCGGTTGTGGAGGAAATTTTACTCTTTGCAAGCTTGAGAATTTTTCTGCAAGAGTAAAGGACTCAACGGCAGTACCATCTGAAAGCCGAGGATGGCAACTTTGTGGAGCTTCAACATTGTTGCTTACCCATATATCTAGGTTAAAAAGAGCTGCCCTCAGTAACGGGGAATAATCTAGAATATTGAATTGAAGTTGCCCTCTAACCCCGTCATCTCTTACGTCTTTTAGAGGTAGATATCCTGGTACATGTTGAGCTCCGGAGAAAAGATATCTTCTGACGGCATTAGAATCCGGGAGGTCAGTCATATTTTCCAGATTTACATGTATTAATGCCGCATCTCCTCTCCAATATTCTGAAGAAGTATTGATAAACATTATTTTGGGAATTTGTTGGTTTTTAGCATGCATTGAGTCCAGTAATCCAGCTTCATTTCCACTTACTGGATCCTTGGTTTTTACATCACATGCTGGGAATAATTGTGGATTGCTATAGCAGATATCTTGTGATGGTTGACCAAATCTGATGTTGAATTCACCCCTTAACCCTCCTGCAACATGGGCAATTATGCCATCTAGGGCCATTCTTCCATTTTCATCCTCGTTGATTGCGACATTAATGAATTCTCTAAGGAACCGACCACTTTGAGATCTTCCATAGGCAAATGCATATTTTAGGGAGTTGGCAAATTCATTACCTTCTTCTTTGGTCCCGTATTTTAAGAATGATACGGCATCTCTAACCGCTGCCATGCCCAATCCTATTATTTTGGATCCCTTAGTAGTGTAGACCAGTTGATACATCAGTCCAGATTTGAAACCTGACGGCATTAATATGTATTCTGGTGTAGATTTGTTGCCATTGGCCTCATCCACAAATGACCATTCGGATCTATCTATCGTATATGGTTTATCTTCCGGTAGATTCCTTACAGTTAATACAGCGTCATTTTCGTTGATATCGTAAGGCGGATGAGGTGTATGTCCGTTGTGAGACAGCATGAATCTTTGGGTTGGTTGGTTGCATTGGAATTGACACATTATCTTGCCAACTACTTGATCGCCATTCTCATCCAGAGCATCTGGTAACTGCATTCCTAGTAACCCTTCAATAGGAGGCACGTCAGGTTGCCAACCGCAGAAAACTATGGTGTATCCGTAACGCATTAGAAATCCATTACCTGGGTCTATTGGATCTGAAGGAGATACGGGTCTTTCTGGGTCGTTGAAGCTAACTATGGCCGTTTTTCTACCTCTATTCAGGATATCAAAGAATATCTTTCCGTTCCCTTTGTTGGGATCTTTAGGGCTCAGTATAACGAAATCACTTGAAAACTCTACTTGACCGTTATCGTTAGTGGTAGCCAGTTCAAGGTCATTTATGGATTCGTTATGTTTGTTGTTTGGGTCAACTGAGAATTCGAAAATTCCTTCTAGTATTTCATATGGACCAGTTTTACCAAATGATTGTCCGTGTGCGAAAGGAAGTCTGCTTTTTATGTTGAAATTGCTTACAGACATTTCAACCTCCTTGCTGGATAGTATGAAGATGTTAATTAAATCTTGCTTCACATGCAAATTACTTAATTCGATGTAAAGGCAGGATATTTAATAATAATAACGGATCAATTGTGAAATTTATATGTTAGGATTGTCCCTATGTGTTCAATTGGACTAATTATTAGATGTTTATCTACATGTTAACATCTGACCACAAAAAAAATACAAATAACAAATTCTTTTACGGATGGTACATTGTATCTGCAGGGTTTTCGATTCAGTTATTGATTGGGTCCTTGATGATACACAGTTTCACGGCCTATTTCCCTCTATTGGAGGCACAATTTGGTTGGAGTAGAGCTACTTTGTCTGGTGCTTTTGCTTTATCGCGAGCCGAAAGTGGTTTACTGGGTCCATTGCAAGGTTGGCTGATAGAAAAATATGGGCCACGTATGATGGCTGTTTTTGGTATGTGTTTATTCGGTATAGGCTTTATACTCTTCAGCCAGATAGATTCAATATTGGGATATTACGTTACCTTTTTTCTTATGGCTGCCGGATCAAGTATAGCAGGGCACTTAACTGTGGCAACAGCGATTATTAATTGGTTTAACAGGAAAAGAGGAATTGCTGTAGGTCTTAGTTCGACGGGCTTTGGTTTGGCAGGGATACTGGTACCATTGATTGCGTGGTCGTTAACAACGCAAGGTTGGAGGGACACCGCTTTTTATTCTGGTATCGGCATAATAATAGTTGGCATCCCTGTCTCTTTAATTTTACGTCGCGATCCAGAACCTTATGGGTATTTACCTGATGGAGATAATCGATCAGAAGTTGGAACCATTGATAACCAAGACCAAGACTTAACTGGATTTACCGTAAGAGAGGCTATAAAAACGAGTTCGTTTTGGTATCTTGGGATAGGTCATGCCCTATCACTATTGACGGTGGGAGCCGTTTCACTTCATTTAGTTCCCCACGTTGTTGATAGTGTGGGTCTATCCGTAACAATTGCATCAACTGCTGTAGCGGTGATGACTGTATTCTTTGTAACGGGACAAGTCGTGGGAGGGTTCCTTGGTGATAAATATAGTAAAAGGTGGTTAGCTGCAATCGGTACATTGATGCACGCTGTAGCCTTGTTAATTCTGGCTTATTCTACAAATATTATAATGGTATATATTTTTTCCATACTGCACGGTAGTGCCTGGGGTCTTCGTGGCCCGATAATGGCTACTATAAGGGCCGATTATTTTGGAAGAGCTTATTTCCCGTCAATAATGGGTTTTTCTTCTTTAATTATTATGCTAGGAATGACAGTAGGACCACTTTTCGCGGGTTATATGGCAGATGTTTTTGGTGACTACAAATTAGGGTTCATTATAATATCTGCACTTGCAGCACTCGGTTCAATATTCTTTGTTTTGGCAAAGCCTCCAGTAATGACTGAGAGGCAGCTACAGTCCTAGTTGTTTTCTGATAGATTCTTCTCTTTCAGAAAAATGCCAATGGTATCTCAATTCATTCTTATTGATAATTGACAGGTAGTAGTTACTGGACAGCAACTTTTGTTGAGTTAACTTTTTGTGTTCCAAAGATAAATTCTTGCCGTTATCGTCGTAGCGTGATTTTCCCTTAAATTCTGCCATTAAACGTACCACCTAATAAATTTAGAAAACACTATAACACGCAAATTCTTACATTGGATATATTTTTCCAATAAATCGTACAAATCTAAAGGAAATTTAAACTTATGGTGCCGAAGGTGAGATTTGAACTCACACGCCCAAAAGGACACTGCGCCCTGAACACAGCGCGTCTGCCGTTCCGCCACTTCGGCATTGGTTATTGAAACTGATATGCAAAAAGCAAATGTGTCAAAATCGGAGTCGGAGTTTATGCTAGTAGATATTTCTGTAATTTACAAGGTGGGAAATATTAGAATCCGGCGGCGTAACCGTCTCCTCTAGGATCTGAAGCACCTGCTAGAACACCTGTTTCTTGATTTATAGAGATAACCTGGAAAATGCCGTGACTTATACCTTCCTGTCCCCAAGTGATTTTATGCTTTTTGGCAATCAATGCATCGGAGACGATTTCAGACATTCTAGGTTCTAATTGGACTTCAGGGGGATTTCCCATATCTAAAGGATGGCTTCCTGGAATACTGTGCCATCTAGGCGCATCGACTGCTTCTTGAGGAGTCAGTCCATGATCTAATATTGAGGTAATGATTTGTAGATTGCCTTGAGTTTGAAAGTCTGCGCCCGGTGACCCTGATATGATCACTGGTTTGCCGTTTTTCAATACTATAAAACAGTTCAAAGTGTGCATGGGTCGCTTGCCAGGTTTGACTGTATTTGGATGTCCTTCCTCTAGCCTGAATCCCTGTTGGCGGTTGTTGAACAAGATGCCTGTTCCCTCTGCTACGAAAGCCGAACCGAAACCATTATACAAGCTGTGTATAAATGAAATTGCGTTGCCGTCTTTATCTACAATGCAAAAATAGCTAGTATCAGTCCCCTCCTTAATGGGGTTGCCGGGACCAATGTTTTTACCGGCATTTTTGTGGTCTATGGTGTTTCTCCTCTTTTCAGCAAATTCCTTTGATATTAGCTCTTCAAGAGGATTATTCTCGAAGTTCGGATCACCTAGATATGCGTTTCTGTCTGCAAATGCGAGTTTTTTGGACTCGATCATTAAGTGCATCAAATCTGGATCAAGGTGTCCATATCCCTTTACATCAAATCCTTCCATTATGTTGAGCATTTCAAGCAGCATGAATCCTTGCGAAGGGGGTCTGTTTTCTGCTACAACATACCCTCTGTAATCGGTAGTAATAGGATCGTAAATTTCTACCTGATGGTTAGCCAAGGATTCTAGGTCCAGAATCCCGCCTGCTTTACCGAACTCCTCAACAATTTTGGAGGCGATTGCTCCTTTGTAGAATGACTCTGTCCCTTCTTTAGAAATCACTTTAAGAGTATTGGCAAGATCTGGATTCTTGAACAATTCACCTGCTTTGTACGATGAACCGTCTTTTTTTAAGAAGATCTTACTCGTAGAAGGGAATTTGAGTATTCTATTTTTCATCGACGCGAAAACCCGTGAAGCTCTAGGTGTTATTGGATGCCCTTCCTCTGCATATTTGATAGCATAAGAAAGTAATTCCGACA
>CAYUCO010000011.1:0-5134 GCA_964443385.1 uncultured Dehalococcoidia bacterium
AACGTACGATTGATGTTGAGCATAGGGGAGGCTTGTGAGTTTTGCGGCAACCTCCCTTGCTCTGGTGATTGCGTTTATTCGTGCGGATCGGGTTTGTGGACCTGGTCCGGATGGAGAAAGAGTGAATTTGTTGGGACCTGCTTGTTGTCTTTGAATTAGCTCATATGTTAAACCTTCCCCGTATTGAGAAAGGTATTCAAGCCTCTCCTCGATTAAGCCTTTGAGGTCAATCCTGTCTGGGTGTTTCCAGAGGCGTGCTGATGTGTTCGGTAAGATGAGCCCAGAAACTTCGCCCTGGTGGGATGCGGCGTAAGAAATGGCGATAGGGCCCCCTGCGGAACTGCCAATCAAAAAAGGTTTTTGGAGTTGTAGATTGGTTATTAAACTTGAGAGGTCATTTACTATGTCGTCGAATGTATAGTCGCTATTGGGATACGTGGATCTTCCACATGACCGACGGTCATAGGTAATAATGGTAAAACGATCGGCTAACTGATCCAGCCAGTCTGTAGGTGGAGGTGCCAAGGTGGAACTTGGTCCCCCATAACCTCCGTGAATAAATACCACTGGGGGGCCAGAACCATGAACTTCGTAATACGTGTTTATGCCATTTAAATTTAAATAAGGCATCTATGGTAGGTTCCCCTCCCTATAAGGCAAAGTGAGTGGGAGTCTTATTCGTCTTTTGGTTTATTCTCAGCTTGTTTTACTAATGCCCAAGCACCTGGGAGTACCATGGCTGCTAATAACAGTTTTAAAGCATCTCCTGCTATGAAAGGATAGAGACCTGCTCTCAATGTTTTGTCTAGGACGTTTGAGCCTCCTATGGCGTCGTAAAACGTTAAGTCAGCATTAATGCTTTTGAATGCAATGAAGTAAGCTAGGCCGGCAAGTCCAAAGATATAGATACTGGCGTTGCCTATGAACATTGCCAGCGAAACTTTGGTTTTACGGTCCCATCCTAGTTCGGCCAGTTTACCTACTACATATGCAGCAAATATGAACCCGACAATGTATCCTCCACTGGCGAGATTCCATACCATGCCATCAGTTCCTGACCACGGTAATATGAAGTGGAAAGTTTTCTCATCCATAAAGCCGGATGCTGGAGCAAATACTGGTAGTAGGAACATTCCCAATAACATATAGACCAGCATACTTAAGGCACCTCTTTTACTTCCTAGTGCCGCTCCTGTACACAATACAGCAAATGTTTGTCCGGTTATTGGCACTGGTGTACCAGGAAAGCGTATAGCTATCTGGGCGAAGAGAGCTGTTAGAAGTGCGAATCCTACTATAAGAAGGGAGTCTACGAGTAGACCTCTTCTTGGTATTATGGCTGATATTAGAGTGTTATTTGCAACTAATGATTGTGCTTGCACGGTTTTGCCTCCATAAAGCGAGTACTTTCAACGTAGCGAAGTATAACTCTGCCTATGGATATGGTCAATATGATGTGTAACTTGAGTGAAAACGAAAGAGCCCATTAGATACCTAACGGGCTCTCTACATCTATATTCAGGACGAATTACGAAACTTCCATTACTACCTTGATAACGTTGTCGGTTTTGTCACTGTACATATCATGGGCAGCCTGTACGTCATCGAATGCCATTCGGTGAGTTACCAGGTGAGACAGGTCTAATCGTCCCTGTTCCATCAAAGAAACACATTCTCGTATTGAGTTGATGTTTTCTCCAGCTGCTGCTGAGTTCGCAACGTTTATTCTTGGTATTTTCGTGTACATTGCGTGGTAATCAAACATGAACGAGTCTTCGGTATGTGTCATACCAAAGAGTATGGCTTGTCCTCGTTTGCGCAGTGTTTGAAAGACCTGATTGCATGTTTCTGGTCTACCACAGGCTTCTACTGCAACGTCTGCCATTTGGCCTCCTGTGATTTCTGTTATAGCTTCGATTATGTTGTCCCTAGTAGGATTTAATGTGTGGGTTGCTCCTATCTGCTTGGCCAAGTCTAATCTGTAGTCCAGCAAATCCGTAACAATGACGTGTTTTGCCCCTTGGAGGGCCATAAGTTGGGTGAATCCCAATCCTATTGCTCCTTGGCTCAATATAACGACTGTTTTACCAAGCACGTTGTCGGATTCCTGCAATGCATACATAACGGTGCCAACAGGTTGACCCATCATCCAAACCGATAGATCTCCGTCGCCTGGTATTTTGATACAACGGTCCGGACCTTCGGCCATGTATTCTACCAATCCACCAGAGTTGGTTGGTATCACAATGACTCTGTCTCCAACCTTTAGTTCATCAGTGCGACTCTCAACTATCTCTCCCAAAACCTCATGGCATGGAGCCCCTAGTCTAATTGGGTAGCTTTCTTCCGGAAGGGCTCGGTCGTAAGTTCGTAAATCGGAACCGCATATGGATGCCCGCTCGGTTTTGATAAGTACTTGTCCGTCTCTTGTTTGAGGTGTTTCGGCTTCTATAATATCGAATTTTCTGTAACCTGCTAATTGAGCTCCTCTCATATTTCCTCCCTTTTATTATTTATTTATATCGCTTCAACGTATATTTCTTTGTATTATATTCCTAAATACTAAAACATAGCTATAGGGTTTATTGGTGATCCAGTGCCACCTTGAACTCTGAGTGGAGCTACTGTCAGCATGAACTCCCATCTCTTGCGTTCTAGGCAAGCATTCGCTATTTCTTCTAGGTTCAAGTTATCTAGTAACCATAGTCCCATGTGAGGAATAGCTACTTGATGTATAGGTTGCTTTATATTTGGATATCCACTGGGTACTACATCGCTAACGGTGTCTCCGCCTATAACAGCAACCTGTTTTTCATGTATCCAAGGTAGGCAAGAGGCATGTAATCCAGGCCACCCGTCTGATACTGGCCTTGTTCCTGCTTCCATGCGACGTTTGTGATGACCTGTTCTAACGAGCAAAATGTCTCCCTTTCCAACTGTAATCCCCTGTTGACGGGAGATTTCCTCCAATTCGTCTGGTGTGACATATTCTCCGGGTTCCATCCAGTCTACGCCTTTGAATCTAGCAGCATCGAGCAAAACTCCCCTGCTAATCACTCCATCATGTAATACTTCAATTGCTTCTCTTTTTGCACCTTCTCTGGTAGTGACCAATGATGAAGGTTTGCCGTTATACATCTGACCATTCCAGAAGATATGTGAGAGTGAGTCAATGTGGGTTATGTTATATCCATGATAGGCCATACCTATGAAGTCTCCACTACCTTGTTGATTTTCTGGTAGTTGTGGGTTCTCTTGAATAGAATATCCTTCTCCGGACCCCGTCATGTAGTGTACTACTTGGGAAACCGTATCGGCATAGATGGTTTTTGTTATAGGCCTAGAGCATGATACAGATATGCCTTCTTTGACTAGAGAAGCGGCGTGTTTTCTCTCTTCTGGTCCAATAAAATTTATTGTTCCGAATTCGTCATCATCTCCCCAACGTCCCCAGTTGTTTAAAGATGTCATATACTCCACTATTTCAGATTCATCTGGTATGTTAGCTTGTGTTGCCATATTTTATTCTCCTTTAGTTATTTTAACCCTCTATTACTACGGTACCTTGTTTGTCAGAAGCCATCTCCAGAGCATCTAGGGTCTTATGTCTTCTGGCCGCTTCTTCGAAGTCCGGCTGGGATTTTCTTCCTGCTTTAATATCGGTAGCAAATTGCCTGAACATTTGAGCCATATTTACAGCAACGCCTGACGGTACGTCTTTTGGAGTCCATAGGAATTCCTTTGGATGGGGTATGACTGTAAGTTCTTTGTCTTCAGTTTTTGCACCTCTTAAAATCGGATCTACCATCTCCACCATTTGATCCGAGGTTACAATCAGAGTTCCTTCAGTTCCATAGACCTCTAATCTAAATGCTGTTCCGTGGTAGGGAATGCTACCTATGTGGACAGAAGCCAAGGCATCATTCTCGAGTTTGCCAATCAACATTATATTATCTGGAGATGTAACGGGTATTGTTGTTTCTGATACGGTGTTGGTGATTTCAGATATGTTGGTCGCCTTCCACTCTGATATTTGTGTGGCGACTATAGATTGTATTTCTTTGAGTTCCCCTAGCGACCACAAAAAAACATCTAGTGCGTGTCCAGTTGCAATATTTAAAGCATGTGCACCTGCTTCTTTATCAGCGTTCCAAGCGGATTTAACGGTTCTTGGGCGGGTTATGCCAGGCAGGAACATAGTCATATTCGCAGCGATCATCCGACCAAGATAACCTTGTGCCACCAAGCTTTTCAGATTCTGAAAGCTTGGTGCATAGCGAGATTGTAGTCCCACCATGGTCATGACACCTTTTTCTTTGGCAAGTTTTGCCATTTCTTCGGATTGAGATGAGTTGGCTCCTAGAGGCCATTCACAGAATACATGTTTGCCGGCCTCTAAGGCAGCCATTACCACTTCATAGTGTCTTGGAGCTTTGATGCAAACGTCTACTATGTCTATTTCTGGGTCTGATATAAGATCTTTATAATTCCAGTAACTCTTGCGAGCACCGTATTGAGAGGCAGATTCTTCTGCGGTTCTTTTAGTTGTAGTGCATACTGCTGTCAGGTCATATTCTGGCAATCCTAGGAATGCAGGCATATGAGCTCTCATGCCCCAACCATAGGTAGCACTAGCACCAATTACACCTAAAGATAGCTTATCATTCGACATTGGTATTACTCCTTGAGAATGAATTACTTCCAGCAGGCAATTACGCTCTCATTTTATCACGTTATATTAAAACCAAGAAGATTGGATTGGTTATTCATTTCCATTTTCACAGGTGATAATATAGCCTAAGACAGCAACATATTTAGGAGAATATGATGGCAAATACTCACTTGTTTGCTTTAATAAATATAATTGGCGGAACCCTGGTTTTGGGAAGTTACGTATTCTGTATATACTTTTATCCCGAATATCGTGAGTCGTTTTGGGGTGGTGTCCATGGTAATACCAGAAAATTCTTCACATTTTCCATGCTGCCAGCAGCTATAGGCTATCTGTTGTTTTTCTATTGCGCGGTTTTCAGACCGGAAGCTGGTATTTTTGAATATAAAGGTTTCCTTGGGCAAAACAATATAAATGTTCTTTGCATAATGTTTCTATCAGCGTCATCAATTTGGATGCCGG
>CAYUCO010000012.1:0-12761 GCA_964443385.1 uncultured Dehalococcoidia bacterium
TCTTGTAGTACTGGTAGTATACCTATCTCATTAATTTTTGATTGACTCATATGGCGCCTCTTATTTTGTTGAATTAAAAACTACTTGCCTCTCGATGTCCCTTACCTAATGCAAAATGCATTTCCTTTGCATTATACATCAAAGTTGCACAATGTGTGAATCTTGATACGAATTAAGCCTCTTTTTAGAGAGATGCAGAGACCAAAGCATTATCAGATCCCTATTAAGAACTACCTGCTCAATATTTCCTTGATAGGATATTATCCGTTTGATATACTAACCGCTGCTCCAAGAATATTAAATCATCGGAAAGCTGATAAATATCGGTGCCCATGGAAGACAAAGATAAATACGAACCAGTAATTGGGCTTGAGGTTCATGCTCAACTCTTAACAAAAAGCAAAATGTTTTGCTCGTGTCCGTGCATCTACATAGATTCGGAACCAAATACCGTAGTGTGCCCTGTATGTCTAGCGCTGCCAGGTTCTCTTCCAGTAGTAAACAAAAAAGCCGTTGAGTTCGTCATCATGACAGGTTTAGCTTTGAACGGGGAAATATCCTCAATGGCTCAATTTCATAGGAAGAATTATCCATACCCGGATTTAATGAAAGGTTACCAGATATCCCAATACGATAACCCAATATCCTCAGGTGGCAACCTAACAATTAATGTTAACGGTCATGAAAAGAAAATTGGTATTACTAGAGTACATCTAGAAGAAGATGTCGCTAAACTCCAACATATTAATAAAGATCAAAGTAATAGATATAGTCTTGTGGATGTAAATCGTTCGGGCGTGCCTCTAATGGAAACCGTGAGCGAACCCGACATGAGTTCGCCAGAAGAAGCCAGAGAGTATCTATTGAACCTGAGATCCCTATTTCAGTATTTGGGAGTTTCCACCGGAAACATGGAAGACGGAAGTTTTAGATGTGATGCTAACATAAGTATTCGTCCCAAAAATAGTTCCGATCTCTTTACACGTACAGAGATCAAAAACATGAACAGCTTTAGATCTGTTTATAGAGCCCTAGAATATGAGATCAACAGGCAAATTCAGGTCGTAGAGGAGGGGGGTAAAGTCGTACAAGAAACTAGAGGTTGGTCTGAAGAAAGAGGAATAACTGTATCCCAGAGAAGCAAAGAGTTCGCACATGATTATCGTTATTTCCCTGAACCGGATATACCCCCAATACCCATAGAATCCAAATGGGTCAACGAATTAAGAACAAACCTACCTGAACTACCAGAGGCAAAAAGAAACAGGTTTATTGGCTACTATGAATTGCCCAGTTATGACGCTGCCTTACTCACATCTTCAAAAACTATGGCAGACTATTTCGAAAAAAGTATGAGCGCCAAAGAAATAGAACAACCTAAAATAGCCTCTAAGGCAAAGTCCATATCAAACTGGATGTTAGGAGATATGTCAGGACTGATGAATGCATCCAATATGGATATAATTGATTTGAAAATAACCCCACTATTGTTAAGACAATTTACTGACCTTGTGGAGTCCGGTACGATTGGTGGACCAGCGGCTAAAGAGGTTTTCGAGGAGATATTCATATCGGGATCAGACCCTTATGAAGTAGCAAATAGTAGAGGCTTAACCCAACTTAATGACAAGGATTTTTTGGAAAAAGCTGTGGCCAAGATTATAGATACCAATGAACAAGCTGTAAACGATTTTGTCGGAGGTAAAGACACGGCAATAAAGTATTTACTTGGGCAAGTAATGAAAGAAACGCGAGGGAGAGCCAACCCTGCTATAATAAACACAATGTTATTGGAAAATCTAAAAAATAAGAGTTAAAACTGATGGATTCATTTCTTTTCGTATCTCAAATAATGGTCTCCTTACTGCTAATTGCAGTAATACTGTTCCAAATCAAGGGACAAGGATCGGGCTTCTTCGGTTCTGGACAAGCGTCATTTCGTACTCGTAGAGGCATAGAAAAAACACTTTTCCAATTCACAATAGTCTTGGCAGTTCTTTTCACTCTACTCGCCATATTCAGTGCCGTGAGACCGGATTGGATGTTTTAAAACATAACAGAAACTACTATCCCCACTTGAAAGGATAGTTGATGATAAAACTGGGATTTTCTATATTGGCTCTCGGAACAGCTGGTGTTTTAGTCTACTGGCTATTCCACTCCATAAGATTCCTTGTTCTAGCACCTATACCAATCATTCTACGATTAGCATTACTAGCACTATTTGTCGGGTTCGGATTCCTTCTATATGCAGCTATTTCAGACAGAATGTCGGGCCGAGACTTGGAAGACATTGACGAGGATAAAAACAATTGATTAGACTTGGAAGATATTGACGAGGATAAAAACAATTGATTATTACAACTACTGAACAAATACAGGATTTTGAAATTGTGGAAACATTTGGACTAATAAGTGCCAGTTCCATAAGAGCAAGACATATAGGGCGCGATATCATGGCTGGAATTCGCAATTTGGTGGGTGGTGAAGTCTTGGAATACACTAAGTTACTGGCACAATCAAGAGAACAAGCGCTAAAAAGACTAGAACAGCGAGCAGAAGACAAAGGTGCGAATGCAATAATCGGTATGAGATTCATGACATCTATGGTCATGGGTGGAGCAGCGGAAATCTTAGCATATGGGACAGCGGTGCGAATAGAAAACAAAAAGGTATGATTGTCTTTATAAACCTAGATACCTAAGTTATTTGGATTCATAATGTTTTCTGGGTCTATTGATGATTTAATTTTCCTCATTATCTCTAGCCCATACCCAAGTTCTCTAGGGACCAAATGGGACAATTTTGATCCAACGCCATGCACATATTCCATAGTTCCTCCAAGGTCTTGAGCCAAAATAAGTAGTTTATCTAACACGATATCCAAATCTGCTACGTCTTTATTCCAATCTACTACAGTCTTAACCAACATCAGGGAAAAAAGCCCGGGATTAGTCCAGCAAGAATATTCCGTTATTTCCATCTGGAACTCTAAAACGATTTGTTCGGCTAATCGACGATATTCCAACACTTTTGATGCCGGTAAAGCAACATGAGGATAAGCTACTACACGATTCCGGTTGGCAATTGGCCAATCATCAACCGATTTTTCGATGTAGTTATCTCTGAATCTATAAGCAGAATCATGCCTTTTATCCCAATAGTTTTCGGACATAGACGGCCCAACATCTGCTCCTCCATATTGCGAGCATATATCCGGAACTCTACTCAGTTGAGCCTTAACTTCTTCACAATATCCTTCAAATACTAAAAACAAATTAGTACTATATTGACCTTTTGTTTGATTGGAATTATTTATATCTGAACATTCTTCAGTCAGATCTGATAATGACGGCTTTAGTCCAATTGAAAACATTTCGTTCATTGCATTAAATCCGTTTTCGAAGTTATCAAATGAATAAGTTTTGAAAACCCTGAATTCTGGTATACGAAAAACCTTTAAAGTAGCCTCGGTTATAAAACCAAACACTCCTTCAGTCCCTATAAATAAATATTGGAACCCTGGACCCACTGAAGTCTTTTCAACAGATCTGGTTTCCAATATTTCGCCATTTGGCAGTACTACTTGCAATCCCAATACCTGGTCGCCCATTGAGCCGTATTTTGCCGCCCGATAGCCTACTCCATTCGTAGAGATTGCTCCTCCAACGGTAGCTATTGGTAAACTATATGGGTCATGTCCCAACATCAAATCTCGTTTAGACAGACTCTCATTCAATTGAGCCAATATAACTCCAGATTGTGCCGTTACAGTTAATGAAACAGGGTCAATATCCAATATACTTTTCATACGCTTCAAATCCACACATACACTTCCTGGCACAGGGTTTATAGCACCCATTACACCTGTTCCAGAACCAAAAGGGATTAGAGGTATCTTTTCTTGGTTGGCTATCTTTACTACTTTTACTATTTCTTGGGTATCCAAGGGTTTTACAACAGCTGAAACCTTTTTATTAGTCGAAAATCTACCTTGACTCGACCACACCCGATAAGCATCTAAAGAATATCTAAACAAGCTTTCTTCATCTAAGAGAAAATTATCGACACCAACAACAGATTGGAATTTTTCGATAGCAGAAGCGGTTATCAAGTGATTATCCCCTAGGGACCATTCTCCACTTAGTGCCTCCAGCAGCATCTTCTAGGTTCACGCCCAGTGCTTGCAGTTGATCTCTGATGGAATCCCCTAGTGCCCACTGCTTTTCATCTCTAAGTTGGCTTCTAATCTGTACGAGTAGATCTATGAATGGTGCAGCATCACCGGTAGATGAACTCAAATCTTCTTCCAGAGACAATCCGAGGACTAATGCTAATTCCTTTAAGACTGACTGGGCTGTAGAAACAGAAATTCCTTGTTCCTTGGAACGATTGATGTCTCTCGCTAAATCAAATAGAGAAGCCAGCGCTTGCGGTGTATTTAAGTCATCATCCATGGCTGTAATGAACCTACTTTTATGGTCATCGGCAGATAATACTTCGTCCACGTTCTTAGTACTTGCCTCCTCTCTCAAGGAGTTGATCAATCTTTGACGAGAACGTTCCGCAGAATCTAGCCCATCATCACTGTAAGTCAAAGGGCTACGATAGTGTGACGATAAGAAATATATTCTTAGTGCTTCAGGGTTCCGAGATTCTATTGCATCCCTACAACTAACGAAATTACCAGTGTGACGAGTCATTTTTTCTGTGTCATCTTCAGATAACCTCAATAAACCATTATGTATCCAAAAATTGACGAATGGAGAATCTCCAGTATATGACTCGGATTGAGCGATTTCGTTCTCGTGATGGGGAAATATTACGTCCTGTCCGCCTCCATGGATATCTATTTGCGAACCTAACAGACTCACGGACATCGCCGTACATTCTATATGCCATCCAGGGCGTCCCAGTCCCCAAGGTGAGTCCCATGACGGTTCATCCAATTTAGACTTTTTCCACAATGAAAAGTCCATTGGGTCTTCTTTTCTTAAATCAACTTCAATTCTTGTTCCGGCCTGCATTTCTTCTATAGGTCTCTTTGACAATCTACCGTAAGTTTGAAAATGCCTGACTCTAAAATATACGTCTCCTTCAATCTCGTAAGCGTGCCCTTTGGCAATCAAATCCTCAACTATTTTTATCATTTCTCCGATGTAGTGGGTCGCTCTAGGATATTCATGAGCCCTTTGAACTCCCAAAGCATCCATTTCTTCCATAAATCTCTGTATATATGTATTGGATAATTCCCCCAAACTTAGACCTTCAGAGTTGGAAACCTCTATGATTCTATCCTCTATATCTGTGAAGTTTTGAACTTGATAAACTTGGTATCCCACATACTCCAGATAACGTCTAAGAACGTCAAAATAAATGTATGATAGAGCATGACCTACGTGGCATGGTCCATATAAATTTGGTCCACAGACGTACATTTTGACAACGTCGCTGTTTGGGGTAAATTCGCGTTTTTCAGTTGAAAGCGTGTCGTAAAGTTTCATCGTTTACTCTCTATCATTGATATAGCGAAAGCGGATATGCCTCTACCATCTCCTTCAAAACCCATACCATCCGTAGTAGTCGCCTTTATGTTGATTAAGGACTCCTCAATTCTTAACGCACCAGATATCACTTGACTCATTGAATGAGATAAAGTTGCTATTTTCGGCCGTTCGGCGATTATTGTAGCATCAAGATTACTCACTTGCCAGCCAGACTGTCCTATTAGTTCAGTCGCATACGACAAAAACTCCAAACTAGAACTTCCCTTGTACTTAGGATCACCAGGGGGGAAATGCTTTCCTATATCTCCTAAGCCCGCTGCTCCTAATATTGAATCTACAATGGCATGAATCAATACATCGCCATCACTATGTCCTGCAAGTCCAAATTCAAAGTCTATCTTTACCCCACCTAGCCACAAAGGTATCCCACTTTCGAACCTGTGAGCGTCATATCCAATACCAACCTTGAAAGACACATTGCCTCCTAAATGAACAAGTTAAAATTACAATCCAAGTCTATTCCTAATGATCAACTCTGCCAGATCTATATCGAACGGTGTAGTTATTTTTATATTGTTATCGTCACCGGAAAATGACACAACCTCACATCCAATATCCTCTACCAATTTTGAGTCGTCTGTAGTGGAAGATGATCTTAGCGTTATTGCCTTTTTTATTATCTCAAACCGGAATATTTGTGGGGTTTGTGCCAAAACCAACGTGTCTCTGGGAACCGTATTTCTCACGCGATCCTGCTCAATATTCTTCACGGTATCCCTAATCGGGATAACTGGTATGGCAGCCCCCGTTGATTCTGCAGCCAATAAACCGTTTTCTATTACGTCAACTGTTACGCAAGGTCTGGCACCATCATGAATCATTACAAAGTCACACTGACTTAAACTGTTAATTCCTGATAAAACTGATTCAGTTCTAGTATCCCCACCAACACACACTCCACTTACCTTGCTCCAATTTCCAGAATCAACCAATTTACGTCCCTGTTCCAAATTCCTTTGTGACAATACCAATACTATTTCGTCTACAACAGGACAACTCTCGAAAATATCTAGACTATAACTTATAACCGGTTTGCCCAATAACTCCATGAATGTCTTATCCAGCGGCAGAGATTTGTTGTCTGCCGCAATTCGCATTCGCCGGCTAGAGCCAGCTGCTAGTATAACAACTCCTACGCTCAAATAATTAATTTCTTTTCAGTGTAGATTTGTTTCAACCTAATAAATCAGTAGAAACATTCCAGATGACTCTAGAATGATTTGATTATATCAAAAGAACAACAATTAGTGTTCTACCTATTGACCACCATAGGTTGTCTCACTATTATGGTGTTTTCGGGGCGTGGCGCAGGGGGAGCGCGCCTGTTTTGGGAACAGGAGGTCGAAGGTTCAAATCCTTTCGCCCCGACCACTTAATCCAGTCACAAATATAGCCCTCTCAACTTAAAGAGAGGGTCTATTTTATGGCTAGTCATGCAGAGGGTCTTTTGTTGTGAGTTTGGATCCTTCAACCCATACAGTTTTGTAAAACCCAGCATCGACTTTATACCACTTTATATCTATTGTGCCTTTATAAAGACAATCCGAAACTTCTGTTATCTCCAAGGACTGTCCTAATGACAAATTATGAAATATACGAGCATATTTCGCACCTTCTCTGGTAGTAACCAAGCCTTCATCATAATATTGAACTCCCGCCCGAGGCATGTTCATGCGGACATATTCTGGAACCCCTAATGCATCGGGGTATTTAATACTATTGGGTAGTTTTGCATTTACATCACAATTCGTGAGTTCATCCCAATAAGGCACAGGCGGCGGGAATGCAAATACCCTTTGACCTACAGAAAATTTTGCTATGGGATGTGGGGTTGGTGTAACTAATTTACCTATATTGGAACCGCTAGTGTGTCTTGCAGTAGTCAACTCCGATCTCGGCGGTGGTGCAGCTTTCATTTTACCTATGTTGCTACTGCCAGAGGGTCCAGATGAGCTGTTTCCTCCTGGTTGGCCAATAAGATCGTGATAGAATTCACCTGTGCACTGGATAAAGGCAACAAACATCACTACGCTTACAAGTGCTATTAAGGCTAACGCGGTGACAACTCCAGAGTAATCACTACTATGCTTGCTGCCTCCTGTAGGATTGTATGGGTCTTGATTATTATTGTCCTCAGCCATGCAAATATTTCGTATGGTTCTGTTGAAATACCATATTCCTTATATAGTTGTACCCGATACCTCTTACTATCTTACTAAGTCTTTATTCAGGAAACCTCCAATGAGCATGAATAAAGCTGGACCGAAGATGAAACATCTGTCATATCTCGGGTGATCCCTGCTATACTTTTGCACCATCCAAAAAAACTGTATTAACGTTGAGTAAATCCCATATATTGCTAATAGGATCACCGTCTACTATAAGTATGTCGGCTTTTTTACCAACTTCAAGAGTTCCCACAGTATCGCCAAGACCTATACACTCCGCAGCTGCCCCAGTACCAGATATGATCGCATCTATGTTGGCCATACCCCACTCAGCATGACCAATTATCTCATATTGGAAACCTCCCATAGGGTAATGCATCCAAGCCGAGTCAGATCCTGATACCATTTTCACACCTAGGTTTAACATTTTTTGAAAATGGTCTTTCTGTATTGCCCTTGCCTCTTCAATCTGATTGATCTCATGTTTTTCGTCAATGGTTAGAGTGCGTCCCTGGCTTTCTTCAGACTCCAATTGAAGTTGTCTAGCCCAAGCTTGAGCAACTGTGGCATCCACCCATGTTCCCGTGTCAGCAATTCTCTTGGCAATATCCTGATCAAAAGAAGGAGATCCGCTAGTATCAAAAAATCTACAATGGATTATTGTATCTATTCCTGCCTCTAAAGCATTCAATATACCGTCGTTACCCACACAATGTGCCGCTGTCAATTTACCCAGTTTATGAGACTCCTCGACTATGACCTTTATCTCTTCCTGGTTGAATGATTGGCGAAACTGGACAGACGTTCTTGTACTACCACCAGTAGCTATTATTTTTATAAAATCTGCACCCTCTTTAACCAGTTGCCTAACAGCATTCGTTACGCCTACCTTGCCATTAGCTTCGCCACCCATATACCAGGTATGCCCGCCAGTTATGGTTATAGGTCTTCCACATACAACCATCCTAGGCCCTGGAATTATACCCAATCGCACAGCATCTTTAATAAAAAACGCCGTTTTATGTTTTGATCCACAGTCTCTTATTGTGGTAACCCCAGACTTCAGGTGTTTTTCTATATTTTGTGCAGATTGAAGTAACAGAAGATCGGTCGAATATTGCTCGATTTCGTCTCCAGGCCTGCCATCACCAAACCAATTTATATGAACATGTGTATCCACTAATCCTGGAAGAATTGTTGCATCAGGATAATTAAATTCCTCAATTATGGATTCTAAAGGCACCGGCATTTCCTCTTCGGTGCCAACGAAATATATTTCAGATCCTCGGGTAATTACGACTGGATTGTCCAACACAACATTACTTTTACCATCCAACATACGGGCTGCTTTAATCAATTTGTATCCATTTTGCGTCTCCATGCCGTATACACTCCTATACTAAATAGAATTTGATCAAACCATATCACGCGTACACCAGGCCAAAGTCATAACTATAAAAACTGTTATAACCAGTAGTTTTGACATCAGAACCAGTAGATTAACTATAAAGCTACCCATTTTCTAATACACTTTCTCTATCGAATACAATACAAAACCAACAAAAAATACATCCTAATTATATCATTACTAAATCGTGCACTACTTCAAACAGAATATGTTAAGTTTTTGATTTTTGTGAAAACTCCATATCCCCTACCTGCTAATGTACAATACCAATGAAATCGCACTATTTATGCAATTTGGTAATTTAATATTATGAAAACATACGCTGTTTTAACGATCGGTGTAATTTGTATATCAACAGCAGCAGTCATCATACGATTGATAGAGGCTCCTGCAACGGCTATAGCTTTCTATAGATTGGCAATAGCGAGTATATTCATACTGCCTTTATCATCCTTTTTGAGAAACACTAATGGATTAAACCAGATTCGCTTGCAAGACACTTTGATGTGTCTGGCAGCATCGGTGGCAATTTCTATCCATTTCGTCGCTTGGATAGCATCACTCGAATATACATCTGTAGCAAGCTCTGTGATATTAGTTACAACAAGTCCATTAATAGTAGCGTTTTTATCCAAACTGTTTTTCCAAGAACACCTGCATAAAAACGTTTATGTGGGCATCGCACTTGGTTTGATAGGAGCCGTTGTACTGACAGGGGGCGATTCCCGCCTGGAAGGACGAGAATTATGGGGAGATTTATTAGCATTTATAGGTGCATTGTCCTTCGCGTTCTACCTCATATTAGGGAAAAGAGTCAGAACTCGGTTGAATAATTTAGATTACACAAGTTTTGTGTTCTTGTCTGCTTCTGTAATGCTTTTTGTAATATCTGTAATAGCCAACCAACCTTTATGGAACTTTGACAGTAAATCTATTATATTCATCGTTACATTAGCAATAATTCCGCAATTGATAGGTCATTCTTCCATAACATGGGCCTTAGGGAGTGTTAGAGCAACCTTGGTTTCCGTTGCGATAATGGCTGAACCAGTCGGGGCTATACTGTTGGCTTGGTTAATTCTGAACGAACACCCGTCACTAGCCAACTTAATAGGAGGTCTCATAATATTATCTGGAATATTTATAGCGTACAAAAAATCATGACTGGTGGAATATAAGATTACAACTAACAGAATGTTAACAATACTGAAATTATCGCGTGTATTGTGTTATAAGTCTGGAATAGTATACTCTTGATGCAAGAATATTCAGATTTAAAGAGACACACAGCGAATCTGTTTATGTGGATGGCGGCTAAATGAAGAGAGAATAGTATATTTGGAGGATATGTTATGTTAGCAAAGGTAATGGGATACGGACACTTGGCAGAGAATCCACCTCCTGTAGGGCTAATAGCCCTCGGTGTAGTTTCATTAGTTGTCCTTTTTTTTGTATACCGATGGTACAAAGGAAAGAATCAACCTCCTACCCGCCCTCTGGATAGGTAATTAGTAGTATCAAAATAGAATTTAACCAAGGTTAATTTAATTTTAAAAGGGAAGCTCTCCTTTGAGAGAACTTCCCTTTTAGTCAATATGACAGAAAACTATAATATACAACGTCATATAATTCACCTTAATTGCAAGTAGGCTTTGGCATTGGAAAGAGATAATGAACAAACCAGCCCAATCAAAGACGAAAAACCCGGGAACCAGTATAGACTGGGGCAAAACATCTCAAGACTATGCTAACTATAGGTACGGCCAACCAAATTCTTTTTACGAAAAACTCTCTGCTTTAGGTGTAGGACAAAAAACCCAAAAGATATTAGACATAGGAACTGGAACCGGTTTAATAGCGAGGAATCTATCAAGACAAGGATGTAATGTGTCTGGAATAGACATATCTGCAAATCAGATAGCTATTGCACAAAACCTTTCTTTGGCAGATGGTCTAGATATAGATTTAAGGGTCGGTGAGGCAGAACACTTGCCATTTAAAGACAATAGTTTTGACTGCGTTATATCAAGTAATTCTTGGCAGTACTTTCACCAGAACAATACAATTTTGGAGATCAAAAGAGTTCTCAACCCAGGTGGATTACTTGTAATTTCTTATTTTTCATGGCTACCAAAACTGAGTGAAATCGCCGACGCCAGCGAGAAACTTGCCCTTGAATACAACCCCGATTGGAGTAGGGAAAATTGGAACAATAGCGCTGAATTGGATGAATCAGTGAAAAAAGGGGGAGTGATCTTACCGATAGTAGATACACTGCCGGACGATATTATACTTCGCGGTATGTTCTTCTATGACGAAGAGATACCATTTACAAAGGACGAATGGAGAGGAAGAATGAGGGCAAGCAGGGGAATAGGAGCTTCTCTAAACAAAGAAGATGTAGAATCCTTTGATATTGAACACCACATATTGTTAGATAAAATGGCAAGTGACGAATTTACGATAACACACCGAATAAATGCTCATATATACAGTTTCAAGAGATTTACTGAAAAACATTTACTATGAAGTAAAGCTCTTCAAATTACGCTGACAACGTAACAACAAGTAACCAAGTAATGCGGAGGTGGCAATTGCTAGACTCATTAAATTTGGATGGAAAAATTGTAGTAATCACTGGAGGTGGAACTGGACTAGGTTTAGAGATGGGTCGCGGTCTGGCTAGGGCAGGAGCGAATATTGTACTGGCAGGTAGACGCCCCGAACCTATTGAACAAGCCGCCGAGGAATTTCGTGGGATGGGATTGAGATCTATATCCATACCAACTGACGTTACAGATTCTACACAAGTCAACAATTTATTTAACCAAACACTGGAATCATTCGGCAAGGTCGATGTTTTAATTAATAACGCTGGAGGAGGATCAGGAAACAAGCCAATCTGGGAAATTACAGACCAAGAATGGCATGATGGTATCGATAAAAACCTCACTGGGGCTTTTTACTGTTGTAGGGCTATATTGAGACACATGGTGGAACAAGAATCGGGAAAGATAATAAACATATCATCCGGCCAAGGATTACGAGGCCAAAGAGGTAGCTTTATGTACGGATGCTCAAAAGGTGGTGTTATCCAATTGACCCGCGTTATAGCGGCAACCTACGGCCCAATGGGTATTACCAGTAATTGCATAGTTCCGGGAATGATACCTATCCAAAATGAAACCCAGCCTAAAGAGCCAAACAAGAGATTGAATTTCTTGCCTATGGGCAGAGCTGGAACACCACAGGAAATGGCTCCATTGGCAACATTCCTTGCATCAGACGCCTCAAATTATATGAACGGCGAAATGCTCTATTGTGATGGAGGCGCTTTAGCGGGTGGAGCCGCAATCACCGGGTACAGTAGAAACATACAATTAGATTACTGAACTAGAGGAGCTATAATGCCTATTCCTAAAGAATGGAATCTGTCGGGTAAATCAATAATACTAACAACTGGAGATCGCGGTTGGGGTCCCATAATATCTGCCGGCCTTGCATCTGCTGGAGCAAATATAGTTATATTAGGTAATAGACAAAAAATACTCGATGAATCTGAGGAATGTGCTTTATTTTATAAAAATAAAGTACTAACTATAAATACTGATCTAACAA
>CAYUCO010000013.1:0-24094 GCA_964443385.1 uncultured Dehalococcoidia bacterium
GTCCCATAATATCTGCCGGCCTTGCATCTGCTGGAGCAAATATAGTTATATTAGGTAATAGACAAAAAATACTCGATGAATCTGAGGAATGTGCTTTATTTTATAAAAATAAAGTACTAACTATAAATACTGATCTAACAAATCCAGAAGAGACAAACGAAGCTATTGAAAAATCTGTGTCTTTCCTAGGCAGACTGGATATCCTAGTAAACGATACTCAAACAGAATTTTCTAAACCATTCTTAGAAATCACCCCATTGGAATACGACCTTGTCATGAATAGAAATATGAAAAGTGTATTCCTTTGCTGCCAGTCAGCGTTACGACATATGGTTATCAATAATAAAGGAAAGATCGTTAACTTTGCGTCAGTTCTTGCAGAAAGAGGTGTTGCCCATGAAACTGCTTATTCCTCAAGCATGGCTGCAATCGAGCAGTTCACTAGATCTCTTGCTATCGAATTAGCTCGCACTGGTGTAACCGTCAACGGGATTGGTACAGGCTGGTACACAACTGAAAACATACCATTGGAACAACAAAGAGAAGATCCTCTAGTACGTTATCTTCCTTCCAGGAGATTAGGTGATCCGAAAGAAATCATACCTTTGCTGATTTTGCTCTGTTCAGACATGAGTAGTTACATGAACGGGCAAACCATATTTGTAGATGGTGGGTCTATGACTCACGCCTAATATGTCAACCATATACAGTCTGAGTAGATATCCACCAAGTGTATACCATCTACTCAGACCATCTCATTCATACCTTTATTCATATTGTTCAGTTAATTACTAAAGATTGGGCTGAGGTGTAGTTCTTAAATAAGGTTTTACCACCTTATGACCCTTCGGAAATTTTGAAGGTATGTCTTCAGTTTTGATAGCAGGCAGCACTACGCAATCATCTCCCTGCTGCCAATCAGCAGGAGTAGCAACTTGATGATTAGCGGTGAGTTGCAACGAATCCAATACGCGTATAACTTCTTGGAAATTACGTCCTGTGGATGGAGGGTACGTGAGGCTCAGTTTGACTTTTTTGTCAGGCCCAATGATAAATAGAGTCCTAACTGTACTGTTATTATCAGCATTAGGATGAATCATATCGTATAAACTGGCCACTTTCCTCTCAGGATCAGCTATTAAAGGGAAGTTGACCTCTGTATTCTGTGTTTCATTTATATCCCCTATCCACCCATTATGGGAATCTACTGGATCTACACTAATTGCTATCGGCTTAGTATTTCTAGCTTTAAATTGATCTCCCAACGATGCCACTTTACCCAGTTCGGTGGTACAAACCGGAGTGTAATCTCCTGGGTGAGACATCAACAATCCCCAAGAGTCTCCAAGCCATTGATGAAAATCTATCTCACCCTCAGTTGTTACCGCCGTGAAGTTTGGAGCCTCATCTCCTAATCTTATTGCCATAATCGCCTCCTTAATTATTTCATCATCAAATCCATCATATTGCTGTATAATATATCACACTGCAAATAACTAAACTGCTGTGGCATGTCTAGATATGCGACTTGAAAAGGGAGTCTATGATTTGTCTTATTTGTTCTTCCGGTAATATCGTACAAATACACTGCAAAATAAGGTGTATGAATTGCGGATTCACTAGAGATTGCAGTGATCCGTGTGTGCCCATATAAATAATCTCCAAAATTTGTTAGAATCCTGAAATGGATTTGGCACTTCAAATAAGCATTGGGTTAATTGTAGGCATTCTGGGTAGCTTCGCTATATGGTTCTGCCCCCCTCCAATAGAAAATGCTGTTCAAAAAATAGTTGTTGTGCTTTCTACTCCGTTTATAGTGATGGCCAACCCTATGCTCAGATGGCTAGGGATAGTAGACAAAGACTAAATCCTTTTCGGTCACTGTGATCTAATGTATCAATCATTCAATTTAATTTGGGTGGCTTGAGAAAGAAAAACAATAAACCACTAAAAAGCATTAAAATGGAGCCCAGCTTCCAAATAGTAGATATATTAATCCCATTGTCCACCAGATACCCTACTATCGGCGCACCTGAAGCCCCGGCAATTATCATGAGCGGTAATATGACACCACCAATCGACCCTTGAGAATATCTACCGAAATATGTAGGTATTACTAGGTTCTGAGCTATAACAAAAGCACCTGATCCAACTCCCCAAATAACATTGTGCAGTAAAACTGAATAAGAATGTGTCCCAAGCAATATTAGTGGCAGCATGGACATAGCTCTCCAACTACCCCCTATGAGAGCCATTAATCGGATCGGAAACCTCTCGGCCAAAAAACCAAACAACAAAACCGCAAAGATAACTGTAAACGGATCTATCCCTATACCTAATGCTATTATTCCTTGAGGAATGCCGATCTCATTCCAAAAAGGCACACGCAAAAACAGGATGGCGGAGGAGCAGAATATATAAACGGAACAAGATAATAATATAAGCCACAAAACTGGCGTCTTTAGGGCCTGTTTCACGGTCCAATGCGATTCCTGATCCAGATTTTCAACATGGCTTATGTCCTCGTCATCTTTATCGGTATTATCAAGTCCATCTGGTAACAAACCCACGTCTTCCGGCCTTCTACGCATGAAAATACCATAACCCGGAATCACTACTAACCATATTATCAAACCAAAAACCAGCCAAGTGGACCTCCATCCAATTGTGTTAATTAAAAGCAAGCCCATTGGTGCAGATATGGTAGTGCCGATTCCCATTCCAGTGGAAGTAATGGCCACAGCCCTGCCTCTTTTGGCAACAAACCAATTTGCCACAGGTAACGTAGTTAATAATTGTCCACCACCCCCAGCAACACCCATTCCTGACAATCCGCCCAAAAAGGCAAACAAATATAGAGACCACAGATTGTCTGCAAAATAGAACCCAACTAAGGATAATCCCGCTACGAACCCCCCAAAACTACCCACCCATCGTGCCCCATATTTATCCAACAATCTCCCTATCACAGGCGTAGCAAGGCCACCACTTAACATTCTTATACTCATAACCCAAGCCAAGGCACCTAATCCCACATTCATATCATTTCTCATAGGGTCAATGAATATCGAAAATACGACTGGATTCATGAAACAAGACACCATGCTGGTTGTCCAGCATGTGCCCACTATAATCCACCCGTAGAAAATGTTTTTTGGAATGATTTGCATCATATTCAGTACTGCCCAACAGTCTATATACAGTTAATAATCAACTATAGCTGATCCTACACTACTATACGTAAAGTTAACACTAATGTAGATAAGGAGTAAATTAGTTACTTTAGATGTAACTCCTTGAAAAAGCACCGAAATATTGTCCTGTGTGTACCCAATAGAGAATTAATTAAGACATTATGCCTAATAATATGACTAATGGAGGTTGACAAATTTACTCGCTAGGTATAAGTTTGTATTTCGGCGCTCGGCGCTAGGCTTATTTTTGTGTGTTTTTTCGCATTTATAACAACGAGGATTAAAATTATACAATGCCTACAGTTAATCAACTAGTCAGAAAACCTAGGACCAAGGTTGTTAAAAAAACCAAGGCTCCTGCCTTGCGGTTTGGATTTAACGCCTTGAAAAACCGCGTCAACAGAACAGGTGGGTCTCCTCAAAAAAGAGGAGTCTGCATACAAGTTCGAACGGTGACGCCCAAGAAACCAAATTCCGCCTTGAGAAAAGTAGCAAGAGTAAGGCTGGCTAATGGTATGGAAGTTACAGCTTACATACCTGGAGAAGGTCATAGCTTACAGGAGCACTCCGTTGTACTCATATGAGGAGGAAGGGTCAAAGACTTGCCTGGTGTTAGATACCATATTGTGCGAGGAGCACTAGATTGCACAGGAGTCAATGATCGTAGGCGTGGAAGAAGTAAGTATGGTGCAAAACAAGCAACAGGTGCCGGAGCCTAACAATGAGTCGTCGTAGAAAAGCAGAAAAGCGTCCGGTATTCCCTGACCCTAAATACAATAATCGAACACTCTCAAGTTTCATAAACCGAGTGATGACCAGAGGCAAAAAATCAGTCGCTCAGAGAATAGTATATGGTGCCTTGGACATATTGGAAAAGGAAACCTCATCTAATCCTGTGGAAACGTTCGAACTGGCTATTAAAAACGTGACTCCTCAGCTAGAAGTTAAACCCCGAAGAGTTGGTGGTGCAACCTATCAGGTACCAGTAGAGGTTGCAGTAGAGAGACAATTAGCCTTGGCCATGCGATGGATACTTAGGGCAAGTCGAGATAGGACAGGTAGACCCATGGCAGAAAATCTGGCATCTGAACTTCAAGAGGCCTCACGAGGGCAAGGCGCAGCGGTTAGGAGAAAAGAAGAAACCCATAGAATGGCTGAGGCCAATAGGGCTTTCGTTCACTACAGGTGGTAATCACCCTCTGTATATTACACTCGAGTAAGGATATCCCGTGGATAAAATACGCAATATAGGTTTCATAGCTCATATAGATGCAGGAAAAACTACAGTGACAGAACGCGTTCTGTATTTTTCAGGCCGTACCCATAAAATAGGAAATATTGACGAAGGTACAACAGTAATGGACTGGATGTCCCAAGAAAAAGAACGTGGCATAACTATCACTTCTGCTGCTACTACCTGCGAATGGAACGGTTATGATATCAACATTATTGATACCCCGGGCCACGTAGACTTTACTGCAGAGGTGGAAAGAAGTTTGCGTGTGTTGGACGGAGCTGTTGTAGTATTCGAGTCGGTGGCTGGAGTACAACCACAATCAGAAACTGTATGGAGACAGGCAAATAAATATAGAGTTCCAAGAATGTGCTTCATAAATAAGATGGATAGACTCGGTGCAAACTTTAAGCGTGCAGTGGACATGATAACGACTAGGCTCAAGGCTAACCCAGTACCCATACAACTTCCCATTGGGGCAGAGAGTTCTTTCTCAGGAATAATTGATCTAGTCGAAGAAAAAGCTTTTGTATTCCCTGAAGATGATGATAAGGACAGTAATTATACCCCCAGAGAAATTGATATACCTTCAGATATGGTAGAAGAAGTGAAGACTTACAGAGAGAATCTAATCGAAAAAGTGGCCGAAACAGACGACTCTCTAATGAACAAATACCTTGAAGAAGAACCAATATCTCTAGAAGAACTGAAGGTTGCCCTTCGAAAAGCAACTATTAATAACACGATAGTTCCGGTTCTGTGCGGTACAGCTCTGAAAACAAAAGGAGTGCAAGCGATGCTTGATGCCGTTTGCGATTATTTACCTTCTCCTCTAGATGTACCTGCAATGACTGGATTAGACCCTAAATCCGGTGGCGAAATAGACGTACCTGCTAATAACGAATCTCCGTTCTCTGCCTTGGCTTTCAAAGTTATGACTGATCCACATGTAGGTAGATTGGTTTATCTTAGGGTCTACTCGGGGAACATAAAAGCCGGTTCTCCTGTCTATAATTCTACAAAAGGCATAAAGGAAAGGCTCGGCAGAGTACTAACTATGCATGCAAACCATAGGGAAGAAACTGCGGAAGTCTCTGCTGGCAGCATAGCAGCCGCCATAGGTCTGAAAAATACGTTCACTGGAGATACTATATGCGTAGAGGGCTCTGCTGTAGTTCTGGAGTCTATAAGCTTCCCAGAGCCAGTTGTGTCTGTTGCTATAGAACCAAAGACAAGAATAGATCAAGAAAAGTTGATTGATTCCTTGATAAAACTGGCCGAAGAGGATCCAACTTTTCAGATAAAAGTAGACGACGAAACGGGACAAACCATAATGTCTGGTATGGGAGAATTACACTTAGAAGTATTGGTAGAGCGTCTAAGAAGAGAATTCCAAGTAGATGCCAATATAGGTAAGCCCCGAGTCTCATTCAGAGAAACTATAACTACTTCTTCATCTGCTGAAGGAAGGTTCGTAAGGCAGACCGGAGGCCATGGACAATATGGTCACGTAGAATTAGAAATAGAACCATTAGAAAGAAATGCCGGTTTCCAATTCCAGAACAAGATAATGGGAGGATCAGTACCTAGGGAATTCATCAATCCTGTTCAGGCAGGCATAAAAGAGGCACTAGAAACGGGTGTAACATTTGGGTACCCGGTAATAGATGTAAAGGTTTCCTTGGTCGATGGAAGTCACCACCCAGTTGATTCATCTGAAATGGCATTTAAAATGGCTGGCTCCATAGGTATAAAAGAGGCTATTAGAAAAGCGAAGCCAGTTTTACTTGAGCCGATAATGTCTATTGAAGTCGTGACACCAGGAGAATACTTGGGAGAAGTACTTGGAGACTTGGGTGGTAGAAGGTCCAGGGTCGAAGGAATGGAGGGTACGGACGAAATGCAAACCATTAAAGCATTCGTGCCTCTAGCCGAAACTTTTGGATACACAACCGCACTGAGGTCTTTAACTCAGGGACGCGCTAGTCAATCTATGGAATTCGATCATTACGAAGAGGTGCCTCAAGGTATAGCGGGTGAACTCGTCAACGCCTAACAGGCTAAGGTAAATGTATGGCAGAAGCAAAACAAAAAATTAGAATAGTATTGAGAGCATTCGACTATAAGGTGCTAGACGTATCAGCCACTCAAATAGTGGAGGCCGCCGAGAGAACCGGGGCCGGTGTTGCTGGACCAATCCCAATGCCTACGTCTATAAGACGGTTCTGTGTTATAAGGTCACCACATGTGGACAAAGACTCCAGAGAGCATTTCGAATTGCGATCTCATAAAAGAATTATAGACGTGCTAGATCCCACATCTAAAACTATAGACGCACTTACTCGATTAAGTGTACCTGCCGGAGTAGACATATCAATAAAACTGTAGCCTACTGAAAGAAAAACAATGAAGAATATATTAGGTAAAAAACATGGTATGACTCGTGTCTTCAGTGAAGAAGGCATAGTAGAACCTGTAAGCGTATTAGAGGCAGGACCGTGTGTCGTAACGCAAATCAAAACGGAACAAAAAAATGGATATCAAGCAATCCAAATAGGTTATCTGGCGGCTACTAAACTAAATGCACCTGAAGCTGGACATCTTAGCCGAGCTTCATTGGTTAGACACTTAAGGGAATTTAGGGTGGATGATCTAGGAGATTCACAGGTAGGTCAGATAGTGGATGTAGGAATATTCCAGCCTGGTGATCTGGTTGATGTTACTGGTATTTCCAAGGGGAAGGGGTTTGCCGGCGGTATGAAAAGACACAATTTCGGCGGCGGGCCTAAAACTCACGGCCAATCTGACAGGGCAAGAGCGCCTGGCTCAGTTGGAGCAGGAACTACTCCTGGACGAGTCTTCAAAGGAACTCCAATGGCAGGCCATATGGGTTCGCAAACTATAACAACTAGCAACCTTAAAGTTGTTAGAGTTGACACAGAAAGAAATCTTATTTTGGTCAAAGGATCGGTTCCTGGTTCAAAAAACACTATTCTTTCAATAAAGGAATCCAAGAAAGGAAATAAAACGTCATGATAAATATTCCTACTTGGAATTCCTCCGGCAAAGAACTAGAGAGCATAGCAGTAAACGAAGATTTATTCGACGCACCTATGAACCAAGCTTTAGTTCATCAGGTAGCAGTGTCTCGTATGGCTAACGCCAGACAAGGAACTGCTTCAACAAAAACACGAGGAATGGTCTCCGGAGGTGGCGCAAAGCCGTGGAGGCAAAAGCACACTGGTCGGGCCAGACAGGGAAGCAGCAGGGCTCCTCATTGGCGAGGGGGTGGAGTTGTTTTCGGCCCTCACCCTAGGGATTTCTCTCAAAAGATACCCAAAAAGATGAATACAGGTGCTATAAGATGCATATTGTCTCAAAAAGTAAGGGATAACAAAATTGTAGTAGTTGACAATATACAAGTAGAAAGTGCGAAAACCAAAGAGATGCACAAAGTACTGTCTAATCTTAAAATCGAAACTCCCACACTAATAGTGACGGAGCAATCACAATCTGAGGTTATACAATCATCAAAAAACATAAAAAGAGTGAGGACATTGCCTGCAAAGCAATTAAATGCTTTAGATCTTCTTAACCACGACAGACTCTTGATCACAATTGATGCGATAAGAACGGCAGAAAAGTTATGGTCTGACATGGCAAACACCGATGCAGACCTGAAAGAGTAAATTGATAATGTCTCTACATGTATTTGCAATACTAAAAAGGCCTCTGGTAACAGAGAAAACCACCGTTATGCAAGACGGTTTAGGTAAATACGCCTTTGAAGTAGACACCAGGGCCAATAAAGTTCAAGTAAAATCAGCTGTTGAAACATCATTTGGAGTAACTGTCACTGATGTGAATATACAAAAGGTAAAAGGCAAGAACAAAAGATATGGTACTAGATTCACTAGAAGACCATCATGGAAAAAAGCAATTGTTACATTACAAACTGGTGATAAAATCCAGATATTTGAGGGAGCTTAAGTGCCACTTAGAAAAGTAAAACCAACATCTCCTGGTAGAAGAGCAGTAGTTTTAGGGACTTTCGACGATATAACCAGAAAAAGTCCTGAAAAGTCACTGCTCGCCCCTATTAAAAAGACCGGGGGCAGAAACGCGCAAGGAAGGATGACTGTAAGACATCGTGGAGGAGGCGCAAAAAGAAGATATAGGTTGATAGATTTCAAAAGAAACAAGCTAGGGATACCAGGCAAAGTGGTATCTATAGAATATGACCCCAACCGGAATGCTCGTATAGCGTTAATACAATATGCTGATGGTGAAAAACGGTATAATTTAGCCCCTCAAGGGTTACACGTTGGTGCAAATATAGAATCCGGTCCCGATTCTCAAATAAGTGTTGGCAATGCTCTGCCACTTAGAGCAATACCATCCGGTAGTCCAGTACATAATATAGAAATGCACCCTGGAAGAGGCGGCCAACTGGCAAGAGGTGCTGGAACGTCAGCCCAGGTGTTAGCCCGGGAGGAAAGTCATGTTTTGCTCAGAATGCCTTCTGGAGAAGTTCGGAGACTGAATCCTGAGTGTATGGCCACGATAGGAGAGGTTAGTAACCCAGACCACAAAAATATTAAACTTGGCAAAGCTGGTAAAAACCGACATCTGGGACGTAGGCCTCAAGTGAGGGGAAGTGCTATGAGTCCTAGAGATCATCCACATGGTGGTGGAGAAGGCAGATCTGGTATAGGCATGCCTGGTCCAAAAACCCCTTGGGGCAAACCTGCTTTGGGTTACAGAACTAGGAGAAAGAACAAATCTAGTGTAATGATAGTCAGAAGAAGGTATCAAAATTAATATGATAAATAACGGAGTATATAGACATGTCTAGATCCATTAAGAAGGGTCCATTTGTAGACGCTAAACTCATGAAAAAAGTGGAGTCACTGCAAAACGCTGGTGGTAACACGGTTATAAGAACATGGTCCAGGGCGTCTATGATAATGCCTAATATGGTAGGTATGACTATCGCAGTCCATGACGGAAGAAGACATATTCCTGTTTTCATGACTGAGAACATGGTGGGCCACAGATTAGGAGAATTCGCCCCTACCCGTACTTACCGCGGACATGCAGATAGAACCGAACGCAGAACGCAGGCTAGGAGATAATAGGAAATTTATTATGGCAGTAAAAGCTGTAGCTAAAAATATAGGTATCTCTTCCAAAAAAATGAGAAGAGTAGTAGATCTAATAAGAGGCCAAAAAGTTGACCAAGCATTGGATACTCTACATTTTTTGATTACACCGGCCGCTAAAGAAGTGGCTAAGGTGGTAAAGTCGGCTGCAAATAACGCTGAAAATAATAGCATGATGTCTCAAAGAGACCTGAAGATAGTTTCAATACACGCGGACGAAGGATCCTCGCTAAGGAGATTCAGGGCCAGATCTAGAGGAAGAGCCAGTAGAATAATTAAACGCAGTTGCCACGTTACAGTTGTGGTAGACGAAGAGGAGGCTCGCTAATGGGGCAAAAAACACACCCAACTGGATTTAGGCTTGGAATAATAAAGGATTGGGACTCCAAGTGGTATGCAAGTAAGCCTTCGCAATATAGAGAATTACTTCAGGAGGATATAAGAATACGAGCAGCTGTCACCTCTCAACTTCCTGAAGCCGGTATATCTAAAATTGAGTTGGAGCGTGGCGCACACGAACTCGTAGTTAATGTACACGCTGCTAGGCCTGGCATAGTTATAGGAAGAGGCGGACAAAGAGTTGAAGATCTACGCAAAACCGTAGAAAGCATGACTCATAAGACCGCTAGATTAAACGTCCAAGAAATAAGACAACCAGAACTTAATGCCCAACTTGTTGCCATGAGTATAGCCGAGCAGCTTCAAAGGCGAGTCGCTTTTAGAAGAGCTATGTTTCAATCGGTTAATAGAGCAATGCAGGCTGGAGCGTTAGGAATAAAAATTATCTGTTCGGGTAGGCTTGGGGGTATAGAAATAGCGAGACAAGAAAAAGTAATGCAAGGTCGAGTTCCTTTGCATACTTTAAGGGCAAATATCGATTACGGCCTGGCAGAAGCCAGAACTACATTTGGAAGAATAGGTATAAAAGTTTGGATCTACTTAGGAGATATACTTCCTCAACAGAAAGAATCAGCCATCGAACCTGAAGATGAAGAAATGGGAATGATAGAGATTACTGTTGGAGGAGAAGAGCAAACACCCACGGATGAAGTTCAAATAGTTCAGGATGAATCCGTAGACGAAAAAACAGAGGAAAACCAGGATGTTACAACCGAAGAGAACTAAATATCGAAAAATGCACACGGGAAAGAGGCGTGGTTCTTCGCAGGGCGGAAGCCGAATAGCTTTTGGCGACTATGCCTTGAAAGCCACCTCTACCGCATGGGTTAAAGCCAATCAAATAGAGGCAGCAAGAAGAGCTATAACCAGGCATTTTAGACGAGGAGGGCAAGTTTGGATACGAGTCTTCCCAGACAAACCTATTACCTCTAAACCTGCCGAAACTAGGCAAGGTGGGGGAAAAGGTGCTGTAGATGGTTGGGTGGCAGTGGTAAAACCAGGAAGAATTCTTTTTGAAGTTTCTGGAGTTAGCCAACCTTTAGCCAAAGAGGCGTTAAGGTTAGCGTCACAAAAACTTCCGGTCAGTACCACGGTTCTTTACAAAAATGATATACAAGGCAATTTTGATTAATAGAGGTAATTAGATTTGGACATGACTGCAATTAGAGCTATGACGGACGATCAAATCCAATCGGAACTGGATAACAGTTTCCGGGAAATGATGAACATACGCTTCCGCTTAAGCACGCGACAAATAAATAACCCGCAAGAATTACGCAACGTCAAAAAGACAATTGCAAGAATAAAGACAGTCATGCGCCAGAGAGGACTAAATGGAAAGTAATATGCAGAGGAATAGAAGGAAAACCAGAATCGGTAGAGTAGTAAGCGATAAAATGGATAACTCCGTCGTGGTAGAAATTGAATGGCGACAAAACCATAGACTTTATAGTAAATCCGTTAAAAAGTTTACCAAGCTTCATGCTGACGATGCGCAAAATCTATCCTCAGTTGGGGACGTTGTTAGCATAATGGAGACTCGTCCTTTATCGAAAACAAAAAGATGGAGAGTAACCGAAGTTATCTCATCGACGAATTCCACTGGGACAGGAATGCTAGATTCATTAAATGAAACAGTCGGAATAGACAGCCTAGAAGAAGAGGCGAGCGATTCTCAAGAAACCACTACGCCAGAAAACATTGAGGAGGATCCTTCAGAACAATGATTCAAACATTTTCACGGTTGACTGTAGCAGACAACTCAGGTGCCAAAGAAATAATGTGCATAAACGTACCTGGCGGCACTAGAAGAAGATACGCCTATCTCGGGGATATTATTGTTGCATCCGTGAAGGAAGCCATACCTTCTGGCGGAGTTAAAAAAGGTGAGGTGATAAGAGCAGTAATCGTAAGAACAGCTCATCCACACAGGAGACCAGATGGTTCGTATATAAAATTTGACGAAAATGCTGCAGTTATTCTGACCGAAAGCCTTAATCCAAGAGGTACAAGAATATTTGGACCCGTAGCCAGAGAGTTAAGAGATAAATCATTTATGAGAATAGTCTCTCTCGCACCGGAGGTTCTTTGATGACGATAAAAAGGGAAGATACGGTCCAGATATTGGCCGGAAAAGACAAAGGTAAAAGGGGTAAAGTACAGGCAGTACTTAAAAAGGATGGTTTGGTATTAGTTGAAGGTGTAAACATAATTAAGAAACACACTCGACAGAGACAAAACGTACGCCAAGCAGGCATAGTCGAAAAGGAAGCTCCTCTCAACATATCAAACGTAGTTATAGTCTGTAACAATTGTGACAAACCAGTAAGAATAGGAAAGAAATTTTTAGAAGACCAAAGAAAAGTAAGGATTTGTTCCTCATGCCAAGAAGTAATAGATTAGAAAAAACTGAAGAACAAGATTTAGAATCCACCTCAGTAGATACTACTACTGAACCTGCAGGTGAAGAAGAAGTTGAAACACCTAAGAAGAGAGGTCGTCCAAAATCAACCACTGCAACTAAATCGAGAAAAGACAGTACTGCTAAAAAGTCCAACAAAAAGACTGAAGATAACGGCAGCATCCCTAGGATACTCCAGTTATACCGTTCATCTGTAAAAGATAATTTAATGGCTGAGTTTGGTTACAAAAATGTCATGGAACTACCAGGCATAAAGAAGGTGGTAATTAACATAGGAATGGGTGAAGTTAAGAATAACCCCAGAGCTATGGAAAATGCTACTAGAGACTTGGGTCTAATTACAGGGCAAAAGCCAGTAATAACCAGAGCAAAAAAGTCAGTAGCTGGATTTAAATTAAGAGAGGGAGAACCCATAGGCACCTCAGTTACATTACGCGGCAGACGCATGTACGAATTTATGGATAGACTACTGAACGCTGCACTACCAAGAATTAGAGATTTTAGAGGAGTTTCAAACAGAGCTTTTGATGGGCGAGGTAACTACTCTCTAGGTATAAGTGAACATGTAATATTTCCTGAAATAGATTACGGACAAATAGACCGGGTGCGTGGCCTGCAAGTTTCTATAGTCACCTCTGCTAAAACTGACTTAGAGGCAATGCGCTTATTAGATTTATTAGGAATGCCGTTTGTAAAAGAGAACAATAGGCAAATGGCTAGGTCATAAACGAAATAATCAAATTTTTACTTAGGAATATCAATTGGCAAAAACATCTTTAATAGCGAAATGGAAAAAACCAAAGAAATACCCTGTTAGAAACTATAACAGATGTAACCTCTGTGGCAGGCCAAGAGGTTATATAAGACATTTCGGTCTCTGTAGAATTTGTTTCAGAACTTTGGCGTTAAAAGGGGAAATTACGGGTATTAGGAAGGCGAGCTGGTAAATATGAGTTTAACAACTGACCCAATAGCTGATATGTTGACCCGCATAAGAAATGCGGTAGCTGTTCGTCATGAAACAGTAACAATGCCTTCATCCAATCCTAAGGTTTCTTTGGCTGACATCCTTAAAAGAGAAGGTTTTATAGAAGATTTCGAAGTTGTATCCAAGAAACCCCAAAATGATATCCTACTGAGACTCAAGTACAGAGGTAAAAGTGAATCTGTGATATCCGGACTAAAACGAGTTAGTAAACCGGGATTAAGAAAATACGTCGGAAGTAAAGATATAAAACCTATCCTTGGTGGCATAGGTGTATCTATAATTTCAACTTCCCAAGGAGTTATGACAGGAGAAGAAGCAAAACGGAAAGGGATAGGCGGGGAATACCTGTGTTACCTGTGGTGATAATATGTCAAGAGTAGGAAACAGATTAATAAGCATACCAAATGGTGTCAAAGTGGCAATAGATGGATCCACGGTAGAAGTAACTGGCCATAAGGGCACTCTAAAAAACACCTTCAGCAACGATATTTCTATAAATATTGATGGCGATACGCTTCGCGTCACTAGACCCTCGGACGATAAAAGACATAAATCTTTACATGGTCTTACCGGAGCTCTTCTTGCCAACATGGTAAAGGGTGTTAACGAAGGATTTAGAAAAAGCCTAGATCTAGTTGGAGCAGGATATAGAGCACAGGAATCAGGTGAAAATCTAGTTTTACAATTAGGCTATAGCCATCAAGTAGAAATTATACCTCTCCCAGGTGTAACTCTATCCATTGAAGGAGCCAACAGAATACATGTCGATGGAATAGACAAACAAGCCGTAGGAGAGATGGCAGCAAGAATTAGAAGAACTCGAAAACCAAACGCTTATACCGGAAAAGGAGTGCGCCTGTCAAATGAGGTAGTACGCCTAAAACCCGGGAAAGCAGCTGGAAGGACTGCATAAATGGGTAAAGACAGAACATCTAGAATTTTGCGCGTAGCTAGGCATATCCGTGTCAGGAAAAAGATACATGGCACATCTGATAGGCCAAGGTTATCTTTGTTCAGGAGCCTGAACCATATATATGCTCAGATCATCGATGACATCGAGTGTAATACATTGGCATTCGCCTCGAGCAATGAAACTCAATTTAAACAGGTAAAAGATACTCCGACTAAAGAAGAAATATCTTCGTCGGTAGGATCTCTAATAGCCGAAAGAGCCAAGGCAAAAGGTGTGGCTAAAGTTGTCTTTGACAAGGGTGGATACAAATATCATGGCCGTGTTAAAGCTCTGGCAGAAGCTGCCAGAGAGGCCGGGCTGGAGTTTTAATGGTACAAGCAGCACGACAAATGAACAATAATGATGTTTCAGATTATCAATTAATAGAACGCGTGGTGAAGATCCGCAGAGTCACCAAAGTTGTTAAGGGCGGTAGACGCAGAGGATTTAGCGTAATGGTAGTTGTCGGAGATGGAGAAGGAAATGTAGGAGCAGGGCTTGGAAAGGCCTATGCTGTTCCAGACGCAGTACGAAAAGCCGTAACCACCGCTAAGAGTAACATGATACATGTGCCGATAAAAGGAACGACAATACCGCACCAAATAACTAGCAAGTTCTGTGCTTCAACAGTTTTGTTGAAACCGGCTCCAAGTGGCACGGGTGTAATAGCAGGAGGAGCTGTTAGAGCAGTAGTGGAATCGGCTGGCATAAGGGATATTTTCACTAAATCAATAGGCAATGGTAACGCTATCAACGTTGTTAAAGCAACTATAGCCGCACTACTAGAATTAAGAGACAAGAATCAGGAAATAGCAAAAAGAAGAGGACCTTCATAAAACGCCTGTCAGGTTGGAAATCCAATTCTATCTATATAAAACATAACAGAGGGCTGTGTTGAGCATAATAACAATAAAATGGAAAAGAAGTACCATAGGGCATCCTAAGAAGCAATCTAGGATTATGCGGGCTCTTGGATTCAAAAGGCTCAATCAAGAGCTGGAGAAACATGATACGCCCATAATTAGGGGAATGGTTCACAAAGTTAGGCACCTTATAGAAGTGAAGCAGGAAAGTAAATGAGACTAGATCAATTAAAGGCTCCGTCAGGAGCCAGAAAAAATAGAAAACGTATAGGCAGAGGCAATAGTAGCCAAGGAACATACTCAGGTAAAGGAATGAAAGGGCAACTTGCCAGATCAGGTGGTGGAGTGCGACCTACGTTTGAAGGTGGACAGAATCCCATGGTAAAACGTCTGCCCACCCAGAGAGGTTTTGTTAATATCTTCAAAAAACAGTACAGCAGAGTTAATTTAGACAGCTTGTACTCTATCTTCCCAGACAAGACAACCATTACTTCCTTGGACATGAAAAACGCTAACCTTATAAGAGATTTGAAGCTGCCTGTCAAAATCTTGGGCAGAGGAGAGGCCATCCATTCACTAAATATAACCGCTAATGCATTTTCGGCAGAGGCCAAACGAAAAATAGAAAATGCTGGTGGGAAGGTTATAGAAATCTAATTATGATGCGTCAAAGTCAAGCAGACAGGCAAGACACCGGCACTCCTCGTTTGCTACAAGCCCTCATAGATGCTATGAAAGTACCTGACATAAGAGGTCGGTTATTTTTCATATTCGCCATGTTGGTAATATTCAGATTCCTTGCACAAGTGCCTGTTCCAGGTATAGATAGGGAATCTTTAGATGAATTCTTCAGGCAAAACGAACTTTTTGGATTCCTAGACATGTTCAGTGGAGGAGCTTTACGTAATTTAAGCGTAGTCTCGTTAGGAGTTTTTCCTTATATAACAGCCTCCATCATAATGCAACTCATGGTGCCTGTGTTTCCACAGCTCAGAGAACTGAGCAAAGAAGGTGAAGTAGGGCGTCAGAGAATAAACATGCTAACACACTACCTAATGGTGCCAATCGCAGCATTGCAAGGATTTGGGCAACTTACTATGCTCCAAAGAAGCGGAGCTATAGGGGGTCTTGGAACTTCTGGCGACCAACTATTACCCACTTTGGCAATCATAATCACACTGATAGCTGGAACTGTGTTTTTGGTCTGGGTTGGAGAATTAATTACCGAAAAAGGCATAGGAAACGGCATATCCATAATAATTTTCGCGGGTATAGTCTCTACAATGCCTCAAATGATAGGACAAGGTTTTTTGGAAAAAGATAACATAGCAGGATTACTATTACTGGCAGTAATAGGAGTGTTGATGGTTTACTTAATAGTACTATTTGCTGAAGCAGAAAGACGAATACCCGTTCAGTACGGGAGAGCTGTTTTTCGAGGTGGAAGGATGTACAGATCTGGTGGAGCAACACACCTTCCAATAAAAGTTAATTCAGCAGGCATGATACCATTAATATTCGCCTTTTCCATAATGATATTTCCTGGTGTTGTTGCAAGTTACTTTATTGATCCAACTAGCACTTCCTTTGGCAGTCAAGTTGCCGGCTTCATCCAAAATCTTTTCGACCCAACAGGGTTTTTCTACTACCTTGTTAGCTTCGTCTTAGTAGTGGCATTTACATTTTTCTATGCCCTAATTATTTTCCGTCAACAAAACCTGGCCGAAACCCTGCAGCGTAACGGGGGATTTATACCTGGTATACGGCCTGGCAATTCAACTGAAGAATATCTAAACAGAATAATAGTAAGGGTTACATGGGGAGGGGCAGTTTTTCTTGGTATAGTTGCAGTCATACCATATATAGCCACGTTGATAAGTGATGTTCGCGCCCTGCAACTGCCGTCTATAAGTTTGCTCATCATGGTAGGTGTTGCTCTAGATACTATGAGGCAACTGGAAGCACAGCTAATGATGAGAAATTATGAAGGATTTATAAGGTAGGAATAGATAAATTGCGTATAATTTTACTGGGACCACCCGGGGCTGGCAAAGGAACTCAGGCAAAAAGCATGTCTGAAACCTTAGGATTGGTGCATATTTCATCTGGTGACCTCTTAAGGGACCACCAAAATCGAGGCACCGAGTTGGGTGTGACTGCTAGAGATTACATGAAAAAGGGCTTGCTAGTACCTGACGACCTAATTATCGGCATGATAGAAGAAAGAATAAAAATGGAAGATGTTGAGTTCGGGTATATCTTGGACGGATTTCCTAGGACGGTCCAGCAGGCACAGTCCTTAGAGAAAGCGTTGGCAAATCAAGGCGAGAGCATAGATAAGGTAGCTAACATCGTTGTCTCTGACCAAGAATTGATAAATAGACTAGGAGGAAGGTGGATATGCAGACAGTGCCAACAACCTTTCCACGAGATCAATTCCCCTCCTCAAATCGAAGGAAAATGCGATACTTGCAATGGTGAACTGTACCAACGAGAAGACGATACATCTGAAGCAGTGGTTCAACGCATTAAAGTATTTGGAGAACAAACAAATCCGTTAATAGAATACTATTCAACTAGGGGAACCCTAGTAAGCGTAGATGGAGAAGGAAGCATTGAAAGCGTTAGGGAATCTTTAATTGGCGCTGTTTCATAAGGGCGAACTGTAATGAATGAAGAAACTATATTTAGTAACATTGGCACTCAAGATAGGGGAATTACCATAAAATCCCCTCGAGAGATCGATGCCATGCGTAAGGCAGGGGAAGTGGTGGCTAAAACCCTGCAATTACTAATAGAATCTGTCCGCCCAGGAATGAAAACTGCTGACCTGGATGAAATAGCTTACAAAGAAATAGTACGACTTGGAGCAAAGCCTTCTTTCAAAGGTTATCTGGGATTCCCAAGTACAATATGTGTTTCTGTGAATGAAGAGATTGTTCACGGAATACCAGGCGATAAAATTTTGAAGGATGGAGATATAATTAGTATAGATATAGGAGCTATTGTTGACGGATTCCACGGTGACCACGCAAGAACTATTGGTGTTGGTAACATCCCATCTGACACGTCAGATCTTATAAAAGCAACAAAAGAAGCACTGAACAGAGGAATTGCTGCAGCTACTGACGGTGCTAGGACCGGAGATATTGGATGGGCAGTACAATCATATTCTGAAAAAATGGGTTATTCGGTGGTAAGAGAATATGTGGGACACGGCATAGGCAAATCACTACATGAAGAACCTCAAGTACCTAACTATGGTACTCCTGGTTCAGGAACCTTGTTAAAGAAAGGAATGGTTATAGCAATAGAACCAATGCTGAATATAGGGTCATGGGAAACTACATTACTCGATGACAAATGGACAGTAGTTACATCAGATGGCAGTTTATCTGCTCATTTTGAACACACATTAGTAATAACGGAAGGTGAAGCGGAAGTATTGACACAGTTGTAATACTTTGTGATGCAAACATAATAAAATCATATGGCTAAAAAAACTGGGTTAGAAATAGAAGGTACCGTAGCACAATCCTTGCCCAATGCTATGTTTTGGGTTGATTTGGCGAATGGGCATAGAATACTTGCCCACGCCTCAGGAAAGATACGGGTGCATTTCATTCGAGTCCTTCCAGGAGATCGAGTCCTAGTAGAACTTTCCCCTTATGATCTAACAAGAGGTCGGATAACATACCGTTTCAAGTAATGGAGGAACCATGAAGGTACAAGCCTCAGTAAAACCAAGATGCGATAAATGTAAAGTAATAAGAAGAAACAGAGTAGTCAGGGTAATCTGTGAAAATCCAAAACACAAGCAGAGACAGGGCTAACTTAGAGAGGAAATGAGGATTAAAAATGGCTAGAGTTGCCGGTATAGACATACCCGACGGACAAAGATTGGATTACTCTCTACAGCGGATCTATGGCATAGGTCCAGTAATATCTAAGGCTGTAGCCGTTAAATCGGGCATAGAAGGAAATCCGCGAGTACATGATCTGACAGAAGAGGATCTTACTAAAATAAGAGAGATAATTGATCGTGACTACATTGTGGAAGGAGACCTTAGAAGAGAAGTTAACGGTAATATAAGGAGACTAATAGACATCGGTTCATATCGAGGCTTGCGACATAGGCGAGGCTTGCCACTAAGAGGACAAAGAACTAAAACTAACGCCCGAACTAAAAGAGGCAGTAAAAAGACTATAGCGGGTCGTGGTAGAACCGCTAGAAGGTAAGGAGAAGCTGTATGACAACTAGAAGAAGAACTAGAACTAGAAGAAGAGAAAGAAAATTTGTACCGAATGGTAAAGTTTACATACAATCCACCTTTAACAACACAATAGTGACTCTAACGGACTTAGAGGGAAATGTGTTGTCATGGGGAAGTTCTGGTTCACAAGGATTCAAAGGTTCTAGAAAAGGAACAGCCTTCTCTGCTCAACGAGCGTCCGAGACTGCAGCTAGAAAGGCAATGGAACATGGATTGAGACAGGTAGAAGTGTTTGTTAAGGGCCCTGGATCTGGTAGGGAGGTAGCTATTCGGTCTCTACAGGGCGCAGGACTTCATATCACAACTATAAAGGATGTCACACCAATACCCCACAATGGATGTAGACCGCCTAAAGGTAGAAGGGTATAAAAGGGAGATAGTATGGCTAGGTATACTGATGCTGTTTGCAGACTCTGTCGTAGGGCAGGAGAAAAGCTTTTTCTTAAAGGCGAGCGCTGTTACACCCCAAAATGTGGGGTAGAAAAACGAAGAAAACCCCCAGGGAGTCAACCTGCTAGACGCAGGAGAACATCTGACTGGGGAACTCAACTTAGAGAGAAACAAAAAGCCAGACAAATATACGGAGTATTGGAGAGGCAATTCCTTAAATACTACTCGGAGGCCCTTAGGCGCCCAGGTATCACGGGATCCTATCTGATGCAGATATTAGAGGAGAGGCTTGATAACGTCGCTTACAGATTAAACTTCGCAGACTCTAGGAGTCAAGCAAGGCAATTGGTTACACATGGCCATATAAAAGTAAACGGTAAAAAAGTTGATATACCCTCTTACAGGGTAAGAATTAATGACGTGGTTACTTGGAAAGAATCAAGCAAAAACTTGGATATGTATAGTCGTATGTCTCAGGATATACCTCGCAGACCTTTGCCCAATTGGTTGGCATTGAATGTAGGAAATATGGAAGGGACAATTATATCTAGTCCAGACATGAACGAAATAGACACGGGCATAGATGCTCGATTGGTTGTGGAGTTTTACTCCCGATAACGGAAGGATTTACAGATATGAATCAATCAACTGAAATTTTTGAATTAGAAGAAGTACCAAGTCCAGAAATAAGTGTGGTGGAATCCCATGAGGATTACGCCAGATTCGCAGTTGGACCGCTTCAACCAGGTTATGGAATAACCCTAGGTAATCCTATGAGAAGAGTATTACTCACTTCTATACAAGGAACTGCTGTCACCTGGGTTAAAATAGAAGGCGTTTTGCATGAGTTTTCCACGCTCAAACATATGAAGGAAGATATAGAAGAATTCATAATGAATGTAAAGTCAATAAGACTTAAGTCTCTGTCAGAACGGCCCGGAAAATTAAGACTAGATATAAAACGAGAAGGACCCGTTACTGCTGGAGATATAGCGTTGTCCGCTGACTTTGAAATAATCAACCCTGACTTACACTTAGCCACAATGGAATCAGATAAGGGAATACTTTCGGTTGAGTTTAACGTAGAACAAGGACGAGGATATATGCCTGCTGGTTCCATAAAAGGCACTACTATTGGAATTTTACCAGTAGATGCAATATTCAGTCCTGTGAAAAAAGTTAATTTCAGCGTAGAAAATACTAGGGTGGGACAGGCTACAAACTTTGAGAGACTAATGCTGGATGTCTGGACGGACGGTACAGTTTCTCCAGTTGATGCAGTCAAAAACGGTGCTGACTTTCTACTACAACAATTCTTCTTGTTTGCCAATGCTGACAAAGCAGGAGAAGGTACCAAGGAAAGACCTTCATTCACTGCTACGATACCAATGGAGCAATATAATACACCTATAGAGAAGTTAGATTTATCGTCCAGAACATTAAATTGCCTGAAAAGAACTAACCTAAACAAAGTTGGCCAAGTTTTGGAAACAGATGAAGCTGACTTAATTAAAATAAGGAATTTTGGAGTAAAATCTTTGAACGAGCTAAATGCAAAACTGATAGAATTCGGTTTCGTCAAAGAACAATCCACTACCCAAGTGGAGGAACCAGAAGAGGAAGTCACAGAAGACGTAGAAACTACGCCAGAAATAAATAACGTTACAGAGGCATTATGAGACACGGAGTATCAGGTCGAAAACTTAATAGACCAACAAACCAAAGAGTTTTGATGTACAGAACCCAGGTAACTGACCTAATCAAACATGAACGAATCAAGACTACTGAAGCCAAGGCTAAAGAACTTAGAGCAATGGTCGAGAAAATAATAACGCTTGGCAAGAAAGGCAGTCTTAGTCATAGACGCCAAGTTCTTGCTTTCGTCACAGAAGAACAAATGGTCAGAAAAGTATTTGACGATCTAGCCACCAGATACACAGATAGAACAGGCGGCTACACTAGAATAGTAAAAATGGAGAATCGTAAGGGTGATGGATCACCAATGGCTCTTCTGGAGTTGATACAGTGAGGTTAGCCCTTTTAGTTGAATACAATGGTGGAAAATACCACGGTTTTCAATACCAAAAAAATGCAGCTTCCATACAAGGTGCCATAGAGGAAGCGGTTTTCAATCTGACTGGAGAACCAACAAGAATTAAAGGAGCTGGTCGGACAGACTCAGGGACTCATGCCATGGGTCAAGTTATAGCATTTGATACAAATGTCATGTACAACCCACGGGAATTCACACGAGCCATAAACAGTTATTTGCCTCAAGACATAGTAATTAAAGAAACCGTAAGGACTAATATCTTCTTTGACCCAAGAAGAGACGCTATAAAGAGGTGGTACAAATTCAAGATACTGAATAACCCGATTAGATCACCACTCTTTGGGGATTATACTTATAACTTCAAAGGTGATCTTGATATCGAGTCTATGAGAATAGCTGGCAACATGCTGGAGGGAACTAGGGATTTCGCCCCATTTAGTGGAGCCCTTTCAAAAGAATCTATGTCCACTAACAGGAATATGTTCGAAGTTACTGTGAATAAATATAGTGATTTAATAGAGCTTGATTTTGTGGCGAATGCATTTCTACCACAGCAAGTTCGACGTATGGCTGGAGCTTTGATTGATGTAGGTTCTGGGAAACTAATGTTGGAAGAGTTTTACAAACTGGCAAATTCCAATACCCTAGGAGCGTTCAATAAAGTTCTTGATGCTAAAGCCCTGTACCTGATGAATGTCGAATACGCTGTTCCTATATTTGAAATACAGAATGACTTTGGTGTCTGGGAAAAGGCACTAATAGAGGCGAATACAATATGAAAACTATGAAAACATTTAATACGAAACCATCTGTGATAAACGAGCAATGGCACGTCTTTGATGCAACAGACAAGGTCCTAGGCAGACTGGCTACAGAAGTTAGCACACTTTTACAAGGTAAGCACAAACCTATATATGCCAAGAACTTGATCACTGGTGACCATGTAGTAGTGGTTAATGCTTCCAAGGTAAAGGTTACCGGAAAGAAATTAGAACAAAAGATGTACTATCGCCATAGCCACTATCCTGGCAGCTTAAAAGCAACTCCTCTATCTAAAATGCAAGAAGACCACCCGGACAGGGTTATACGTGAAGCCGTAAAAGGTATGCTCCCTAAAACTTCCTTGGGGCGCCAAATGTTAAGTAGGCTAAAAATATATGCCGGAGAACTTCACCCTCATGGTGCGCAAATAAAGGATTCATCTAGACCAGAAATCATAGTAGAAGAAGTTTCTGAACCTGTAGATCAGGTAGAAGAGGCTCAAACAAAAGTAGAAGAAGTTTCTGAACCTGTAGACCAGGTAGAAGAGGCTCAAACAGAAGTAGAAGAGGAAGGTAAATAGAATGGCAGAACAAAACTACTACTATGGAACAGGTAAAAGGAAAACAGCCATTGCTCAAGTAAGGATTTATCCAGGGCAAGGTCAAATTACCATAAACGAAAAGCAAATAGGTGAAGTGTTTCCACTCCCTGCTTTACAGTCTGTAATTCTTGAACCAATGAAACTAACTTCTATGGGAAATAAATTCAATATTGTGGCTAAAGTGCACGGTGGAGGGATAACAAGTCAAGCCGGTGCCATGCGCCATGGTATAGCTAGGGCACTTTTGGTCTCAGACGATAACCTAAGACCAATACTCAAACAAAATAAGCTACTTACCCGAGATGACCGTATAAAAGAGAGCAAGAAATACGGTTTGAAACGTGCTAGAAGGGCCAAACAGTACACCAAGAGATAATTAAAGTCTTACACAGAGGAGACAGGCCATTATTAATTTACCTCTGCCTGTGTGAATTCCGAAAGTATAGATATCTTTAACGCTAGCAACCTATTATCTTCATGACTCAAAGTCGGATCCTTTTTCAAAACTGATCTAGCAACTCTACGTGCCTCAGACAAAATATTTTGATCGGAGAGACGTGCGATTTTTAAGTCTGGCAATCCACTCTGGCGGGTCCCGAAAAAATCCCCAGGCCCTCTAAACCGAAGATCTTCCTCTTCTACTGCAAATCCATCAGAATACCGTTGCATCACGTCCAATCTATCCTTAGCATCTGATGAGGGATAATCTGATAACAAAATACAATAACTTGGATAATTCCCTCTACCCACTCTACCTCTAAATTGATGTAACTGAGCCAGTCCGAATCTGTCTGCTCCCT
>CAYUCO010000014.1:0-3505 GCA_964443385.1 uncultured Dehalococcoidia bacterium
TATAGAGGCATGGGGAGGCTATGCTAAAATTTTCCATATGCTCGGTGGCAGCGATGATGAGCCAGGATCACCTATGGAGGGTGTCTGGAAGCTGTCTCCGGTAGCAGGCGCACTGGGAGTTGGTCCAAGCCCAGGAGACTATTCCTGGTGGTCAAGCTCTGCAGACGATGTTACCACAAGAGCGTGTTTATTTGATGATGAGTATGTTTTCAATGCGGATGGTTCATTTCAGAATGTTCAGGGTAGTGAGACCTGGCTTGAAACCTGGCAGACAGATGTAACAGCAGAAGGCTGTGGTGCTCCGGTAGCACCGCATGACGGCAGCAATCCCGCGACCTGGTCACTTGACGCAGCTGCGGTAACAGTTACGGTCAGTGGTTCAGGCGCCTATCTGGGTCTTGCCAAGGTTCACAATGGTGTAGAAGATGGTGCCCCGGTAGATGATATGATCACCTATAATTTTTCGGTATCCGCGGATGGCAACAGCATGGATATTACTATTCAAGGTTTTAATGCTGGTGTCCCTGAGGCTACATGGATATTTAAAATGGTTAAAGCAGGAACACGATCAATTAGTTTTAATACAGATCCTTTTATAGAACAGTTACGAAACACGACGACTGATGCTGGAGTCTACGACTGGTCTGGCTATGATAGTATTTCATTTTCATACAATAACACGGTTTCACAATCGTTAGAAGATAGAGTCCACCTAAGGTTAAACCTGAGTGACTACGGAGATGTTGCAGACCCTGCAAATTATACAGGACAGGGGGAGTATTATTATTCTTTCCATTACATTTTGGATAATGAGCCGGGCTGGAACACCATTACGATGCCTCTTGAGAGAAATGATTCCTGGGATGGCGGAGGATTTAATCTTACGGGCTGGGTTCCTTTTACAGGTGGTAATAGTGAGTTAGACAAACATGCTATAGGCGGATTTCATATTGAGTTTTCCATCAGCGGTGGTGGAGACGGGGACTATAGTAATGGTACTATTGTGCTGGATGATCTCAAACTGACAGGCTCTAACAACGTACTAACCAACCCGGGCTTCGAGGCTGCTGACGCACAGGATGATGGGTCGGGCTGGGGCTCCGCAATGGGTGGTGGACACGCAGAAGTTGTTACAGACGCGTCCATGGCTCACGGTGGAGATAATTATCTCAGTATTGGTGTCACAGATAACTGGGCAGTATACTACTCTGAAGATAGCATCCCCGCACAATTCGGTGAAACCTGGCGCCTTAGTGGCTTTGGGAAAAGTCTTTCTGGTGACGGAGCTGGCGCTTTCTTTAAGCTTGAGGCCAAGGACGCTGCTGGTACAGTGCTCGGAACCACAGACGATGTTGCCATAGCTGTAACTGATGAATGGGAAAATCACTATATTGAATTTGTAATGCCAGAAGGCACCGTACAGATGACTGCAGTAATAGTAGCCTCTCGCTGGGATGGAGTGGCCTGTGACTTTGCCTTTGATGATATGTTTCTCATGAGCATGGGGGTGTTGGATGTTATACCTCCAGATCCCGTTCAAAATATAGCAGCGGTACCAGCCTCTTATTATAACCTGGTCACCTGGGATGATAATGCTGGTGAAGAGGGTGAGACCTATAATGTATACGCCAGCACAGAGCCAATCACCGATATATCTTCCCCAGCAGTAGATGTTGTGGCTACAAATGTGTTGGAAGGTGCCTCTGCCGCAGTACACTACCTGCATAACCCGCTTGTAGATTTAGACGTAGCATATTATTATGCAGTCGCCTGTAAAGACGGGTCTAACAATGTCGGTCAACCGGGCGCTTCAGATGCTTCTATTACCAATACAGCAAAAGGAGTTCCTACGATTTCGTTGACTCCGCCTGCAGAATTCGTGGCAGATGGGGACTTGCAAGAATGGATTGACAGTGGAATTATGCCGTTTGAACTTGGTGCCACAGAAAATTCCTATGGAGCAGGCCATGTAGGTATGGGCACTGTCGATAGCGATGATGATCTGCATGGTACTTTTTGGTCTGCTGTTGATGATGATTACTTCTATTTAGCTGCGGAGATCTTAGATGATGATGTGAACACTGAAGGCGATGGCGGATGGTGGACCAGTGATGTTGTACAATTATGTCTTGGACTATATGACCAACGGGGACCAAAACATGTGGGCAGGCAAAGAGGAGCAGAGCCTGATTATAAGATGTATTTCACGCCGGCTGGTGCTAACTCAGATGATGGTGCAGGTGCATTAGCTGTGCATGGTGATGGAAATTATTTTCATGAGGTATTTAATCCGGACTATGTTTTCGAATTTAGAATATCACTTGATTCATTATTAATTGATGATGATGTCAGGCTAGTCCCGGCAAACGGTACCCGCACGCCATTTGAGCCTATGATTCATGATAATGATGGAGGCACCTGGGAAGGACAGTTAACGCTCTCGACGACCAATGATGATAACGCGCACAGTACATGCGAAGTGTGGTCCAATACCTGGATCGGTGATCGATCAACACTTGGCATAGATGGGGACGGTGGTATAATTCCGTATGAGTTTGCCCTGTTTAACAATTATCCGAATCCATTTAATCCGATCACAACGATTAAATTTTCCATCCCCGAGACCCAACAGGTTACCCTAAAAATATATAACCTAATGGGAAGGGAAGTCGTTACCTTGATTGACCAGGAGCTTCATCCTGGGTACCACACTACAAAATGGAACGCGGGAAGCATGGCATCCGGCGTCTATTTTTATAGGCTAATCTCAGGGAAAGAATCCCTTAAACAAAAAATGATATTGTTGAAATAAGAAAAGAACAAAAAAGGGCAGAATTTTCTGCCCTTTTTTTCTTATTATACTAATACAGTTTAAATAGAAATATTAAAATTATATTTTTATAGCAGAATATTTATGCCCTTTAGAAAACTATTAATTATCCCTCTATTTCTTGGATACCTCTTAGGCCAGACTACCGGGAAAATTTCAGGATCAATCATTGATAAGACAACTTCTGAGTCGCTCCCCGGCACGAATATTTATCTTGAACAAACCTCTTATGGAACAGCATCAGATGGGGACGGTCGATTTACTATAATCAATATCCCCCCCGGCAAATACACACTTAAGGTAGATATGATCGGTTATAAATCGGTTCGCTTGGAAAATGTAAATGTGTCTGTGAATAGAACACTTTCATTGGCTATTGAAATGGAACAAACGGTTATCAAGGGCGAAGTGGTTACGGTCGAGGTCTCACGTGTGGCACAGAAAAAAGATCAGACCGGAACCATAAAAAATATTTCTGGCGATGAGATTAATTCTTTACCAGTAGAAAGCGTTGGGTCCGTGATTAATATGCAGGCGGGCGTGGTCAATGGCCATTTTCGTGGAGGCAGAAACACAGAGGTGACGTATATGGTCGATGGGGTCCAGGTGGATGAACCATTTGGCGGCAGTGGAGCTGCTGTTGAGATACAGCCCGAAGCGGTACAGGACCTGGAA
>CAYUCO010000015.1:0-3652 GCA_964443385.1 uncultured Dehalococcoidia bacterium
ATTACTATTCAAGGTTTTAATGCTGGTGTCCCTGAGGCTACATGGATATTTAAAATGGTTAAAGCAGGAACACGATCAATTAGTTTTAATACAGATCCTTTTATAGAACAATTACGAAACACGACGACTGATGCTGGAGTCTACGACTGGTCTGGCTATGATAGTATTTCATTTTCATACAATAACACGATCTCACAATCGTTGGAAGATAGAGTCCACCTAAGGTTAAACCTGAGTGACTACGGAGATGTTGCAGACCCTGCAAATTATACAGGACAGGGAGAGTATTATTACTCTTTCCATTACATTCTGGATAATGAGCCGGGTTGGAACACCATTACGATGCCTCTTGAGAGAAATGATTCCTGGGATGGCGGAGGATTTAATCTTACGGGCTGGGTACCTTTTACAGGTGGTAATAATGAGTTAGACAAACATGCTATAGGCGGATTTCATATTGAGTTTTCCATCAGCGGTGGTGGAGACGGGGACTATAGTAATGGTACTATCGTACTGGATGATCTCAAATTAACCGGCTCTAATAATGTACTAACCAATCCGGGTTTTGAGTCTGCTGATGGATCCGGCTGGGGCTCCGCAATGGGAGATGCGGCTGGACACGCAGAAGTTGTCACAGACGCGTCCATGGCTCATGGTGGAGATAATTATCTCAGTATTGGTGTCACAGATAACTGGGCAGTATACTACTCTGAAGATAGTATCCCCGCACAATTTGGTGAAACCTGGCGCCTTAGTGGCTTTGGGAAAAGTCTTTCTGGTGACGGAGGTGGTGCTTTCTTTAAGCTTGAGGCCAAGGACGCTGCTGGTACAGTACTCGGAACCACTGGCGATGTTGCCATAGCTGTAACTGATGAATGGGAAAATCACTCTATTGAATTTGTCATGCCAGAGGGCACCGTACAAATGGCCGCAGTAATAGTAGCATCCCGCTGGGATGGAGTGGCCTGCGACTTTGCCTTTGATGATATGTTCCTCATGAGCATGGGGGTTCTGGATGTTATACCTCCAGATCCCGTTCAAAATATAGCAGCGGTACCAGCATCTTATTATAACCTGGTCACCTGGGATGATAATGCTGGCGAAGAGGGTGAGACCTATAATGTCTACGCCAGCACAGAGCCAATCACCGATATATCTTCCCCAGCAGTAGATGTTGTGGCAACAAATGTGTTGGAAGGTGCCTCTGCCGCAGTACACTATCTGCACAACCCGCTAGTAGATTTAAACGTAGCATATTATTATGCGGTCGCCTGTAAGGACGGGTCTAACAATGTCGGTCAACCGGGCGCTTCTGATGCTTCTATTACCAATACAGCAAAAGGAGTTCCGACGATTTCGTTGACCCCGCCTGCAGAATTCGCTGCAGACGGAGACTTGCAGGAATGGATTGACAGTGGAATTATGCCGTTTGAACTTGGTGCCACAGAAAATTCCTATGGAGCAGGCCATGTAGGCATGGGCACTGTTGATAGCGATGATGATCTGTATGGTACTTTTTGGGCAGCTGTTGATGATGATTACTTCTATTTAGCTGCGGAGATCATAGATGATGATGTGAACACTGAAGGCGATGGAGGATGGTGGACCAGTGATGTTGTACAATTATGCCTTGGACTATATGACCAACGCGGCCCAAAACATGTGGGCAGGCAAAGAGGAGCAGAGCCTGATTATAAGATGTATTTCACGCCGGCTGGTGCTAACTCAGATGATGGTGCAGGTGTATTAGCTGAGCATGGTGATGGAAATTATTTTCATGAGGTATTTAATCCAGACTATGTTTTCGAATTTAGAATATTACTTGATTCAATATTAATTGATGATGATGTCAGACTGGTCCCGGCAAACGGTACCCGCACTCCATTTGAGCCTATGATCCATGATAATGATGGAGGCACTTGGGAAGGGCAGTTAACGCTTTCGACGACCAATGACGATAACGCTCACAGTACATGCGAGGTGTGGTCTAATACCTGGATCGGTGATCGATCAACACTTGGTATAGATGGAGAAGGCGGTCTAATCCCATATGAGTTTGCCTTGTTTAACAATTATCCGAATCCATTTAATCCGGTCACAACGATTAAATTTTCTATTCCTGAGGTCCAACAGGTTACCCTAAAGATATATAATCTAATGGGGAGGGAAGTCGTTACCCTGATTGACCAGGAACTCCAGCCTGGATATCACACTACAAAATGGAATGCAGGAAGCATGGCATCCGGTGTCTATTTTTATAGATTAAACTCAGGGAATAAATCCCTTAAACAAAAAATGGTACTGTTGAAATAATAAGAGAACAAAAAAGGGCAGAATTTTCTGCCCTTTTTTTCTTATTATACCAACACAGTTTAAATAGAAATATTTAAATTATATTTTTTAGCAGAATATTTATGCCCTTTAGAAAACTATTAACTATTCCTCTGTTTCTTGGATGCCTCTTAGGCCAGACTACCGGGAAAATTTCAGGTTCAATCACAGATAAAACAACCTCTTATCCGCTCCCAGGTACCAATATTTATCTTGAACAAACCTCTTATGGAACAGCATCAGATGGAGACGGTCGCTTTACTATAATCAATATCCCTCCAGGTAAATACACGCTCAAGGTAGATATGATCGGTTATAAATCGGTTCGCCTGGAAAATGTAAATGTATCTGTGAATCGAACACTTTCATTGGCCATTGAAATGGAACAAACGGTTATCAAAGGGGAGGTGGTTACGGTCGAGGTTTCACGTGAGGCACAGAAAAAAGATCAGACCGGAACCATAAAAAATAATTCAGGAGATGAGATTAATACTTTACCGGTAGAAAGCGTTGGGTCCGTGATTAATATGAAGGCGGGCGTGGTCAATGGCCTATTTCGTGGAGGAAGAAACACAGAGGTGACGTATATGGTCGATGGGGTACAGGTGGATGAACCATTCGGTGGCAGTGGTGCCGCTGTTGAGATACAGCCCGAAGCGGTACAGGACCTGGAAGTAATCACGGGAACCTTTAATGCGGAATACGGCCGGGCCATGAGCGGCGTTGTAAATTTGATTACCCGAGATGGCGGCCCAAAATTTGAGGGGACTGTATCTGGTGCACAGTCCTTTTACAGTACCAGCAGTAAAGATAAAAACGGTGATGAAATATTTATTGGATTAACACCTCAACTGAATCGTAGCCAGGATATTAAATTTACTCTAGGTGGCCCATTGCTTGGCGAAAAGATTACCTTTTTTACCAACATACGTGTCCAGGAAAACAGAGGGCACTTGAACGGTTTTCGGGTTTTTTCGGTTGACGATAGCAGCGATTTTTATTCTGACGATCCTGATCTATGGTATTCTTCAAAATCTGGTGACAGCACCTATGTGCCGATGAACACAGGAGACCATGTTTCACAATTGTTTAAGCTTAGTTTCAACCTGTTCGAAGGAATCCGGTTCTCTGTTTTGAATTCTAATAATGACGACGGATGGTACGGGTATGATCACACGTTCAAATACAACCCGGATGGCCGCGCAGGCGGTCACAGAGAGACGCTCTACAATGCCTTTCAACTGAACCACATGATTACTCCTAAACTATTTTATGAGCTGAAGCTGTCTAGAATGGATTACACCAGCAGTAACTATGTCTA
>CAYUCO010000016.1:0-5684 GCA_964443385.1 uncultured Dehalococcoidia bacterium
ATATTGAGGTATACAAAAGTCAATAAGGAAATATTCGACTTGGCCGAAATACCAGCCCCTATGAACGAACGAGAAGTTGCCTGGTTAGTATCCTTTTATTGCAATTTGGACGAGGCTTACGAAACAATAGATAGGTTGTCAGAGAATTTACCGGAAGAAGTGATAGACCAAATGGGCTTTGGCAAAGTAACAGGCAAAATAAAAGAAGGCTTCAAGAGTGGTTTGTACCTAACGTCCGAAGCGCAGATTAAATTACAATTGTTAGGCATCATTTGAGGTAACTATTAAACTTATAGTGTTTTGTTTTGTAGTTGTCTATTGATGTGGTTTGATATATCCTACTATTGATTGAAAAGCGTGAGGTTTAAGTTTAGTAAACCTTACTTCGCTTACATAAGAAAGGTGGCTGGTTATATGCCTGCCATTGGAGTTGTTGCCTCTAGCGAATTTGAGGCAAATAGATATGTGGACGCTATGGTAAAACGGGGTGTGGAAAAAAATGTTCTCTTGCCTCTCCCGGCAAGTAGAGTTGCTGACACCATAGTTACGGTAGATGGCCTCCTTTTCTGTGGAGGACCAGATATAAACCCTGAGAAGTATGGTGGAAAAACAAACCCAAATGCAGGGCTGCAATTAAATCCGCAACTAGACGAATGGGAACTTCCTCTTTTGCGATCGGCACTGGAACTAGATATGCCTGTATTGGGTATATGTCGTGGTATGCACTTAATCAATGTGTGCTTTGGCGGCTCCTTAATTCAAGATATTGACGGACACGATCTTAATGACGAAGATCGTAAAAGCAGTAAAAGCTATCACCAAGTTTACATTTCACCGGGTAGCAAAGTGGCGGGTATTTTGGGGTCTGGTGGATTTGTAAGGGTCAATAGTTTGCACCATCAAGGGCTTAAAGAACCTCAAAAAGCTACATCTCTGATGGCTTCAGTTTACTCATTGGCAGACGGTATCATTGAAGCGTTGGAAAGCCCGTATCATGATTGCGTTATAGGCGTTCAGTGGCACAATGAATGTGAAAGGGAGCTCCCTAAGAGTTTCGGGCGACTTTTTGACGGCTTAATAGAACGATCTCGAGTGTATTCACAAAAACGAGATTGAATCTTGAATAATTTAACAGTGCGAAAGGCACTCTGTTAATCGATAAAGAGGGGGATACAAATGACGACAAGTTCAGAATCAGAGAATATAAAAACTATATCCATTGAACAGGAAATGCGGAGTTCTTATTTAGATTATGCCATGAGCGTAATAGTATCTCGAGCCCTTCCAGACGTTAGGGATGGACTGAAACCGGTTCAAAGACGGATTCTTTATGCGATGGATGAGTTGGGCATGAGGCCAAATTCCTCCTACAAAAAAAGCGCCAGATTGGTAGGCGAGGTTCTGGGTAAATATCATCCTCATGGCGACACTTCTGTTTACGACGCCATGGTACGTATGGCCCAGGACTTTTCAATGCGATATCAATTAGTAGATGGTCAAGGTAATTTTGGTAGCATAGATGATGATCCTCCAGCAGCGATGAGGTATACAGAGGCCAGAATGGCGTCTATAGCCCAAGATATGATGACGGACATCGATAGAGACACGGTGGATTTCAGCGCAAACTTTGACGACACGTTGAAAGAACCTGCGGTTCTACCTGCATTACTGCCCAACTTATTGGTTAATGGGGCGTCTGGGATAGCTGTTGGCATGGCAACAAACATACCCCCTCATAATCTTAAGGAAGTTTGTGATGCAACAGTTCATTTAATAGACCATCCGGAAGCAACTGTCGAAGACCTTATGAAATACGTTAAAGGTCCAGATTTCCCCACCGGAGGGATTATTATGGGACGAGAAGGTATAATTAACGCCTACTCGACTGGTCGTGGAAGGGTGGTAGTTAGAGCCAAAGCGGTTATAGAAGAAGGCGAGAGAAGATCAGATCGTACCCAGATAATTGTTACAGAATTACCTTATCAGGTAAACAAATCGGCATTAGTAGAGAAAATAGCGCAACTTTCTAAAGATAAGAAAATAGATGGCATTAGTGAGATCAGAGACGAATCAGATCGTAAAGGGTTGAGAGTAGTCGTTGATTTGAGAAGAGATGCTCAGCCTAGAGTTGTCCTGAATAATTTGTATAAACATACGTCACTACAGTCGTCTTTTTCTGTTAACACACTTGCGTTAGTAGAGGGTCAGCCTCAAGTATTGCCTTTGAAGAGATTGATTAGACACTATATAGATTTCCGCCGTCAAATAATAACTCGCAGAGCTGAATTCGAGTTAAAGAAAGCACAAGAAAGGGCCCACATACTTGAAGGTCTAATATCTGCCATACAGAATTTGGATCAAGTTATTATATTGATAAGACAATCTGCTGACGCGGAAACCGCTAGGTCAAGCCTGATGGAGTGGTTTACCTTGACGCAAGTACAAGCTCAAGCAATCTTGGACATGCAATTGAGGCGTATTGCGGCATTGGAACGAGAGCGGATAGAAGCAGAGTTCAAAGAATTACAAGCGTCTATTGCAGAATTAGAAGATTTACTTGGTAATCCACAGAAAATATTGGATGAAGTAAAAACAGAAACTAAAAAATTAAAGAAAGATCATGGAGATAATAGGAGAAGCGAACTGCTTGACGAGGAACCTGAGGCAGTTACTCGAGAAGATTTAATACCTCATCAAGATATGGTTATTACAATAACCGAACGAGGATATGTAAAATCCATGCCCCTAGATACCTACAAAGCACAGCATAGGGGAGGTAGGGGTGTTTCCGGCATGTCCACAAGGGAAGCGGATACACTGCAACATTTGATTGTTGCGGATACACATGACAATCTTCTTTTCTTTACAAATACGGGTCGAGTATATTCTATGAGATGCTTCGAGATACCTGTGGATGTTTCCCGAACGACCAGAGGTATTCCTTTGGTAAACATGCTTTCTGTTTCACAAGGGGAATTAGCTAATGCCATTTTAGCCACTTCGAAAGATAAGGAAGAGAGCGAATATATATTGTTGGCTACAAGAAAAGGAGAAATAAAAAGAATGCATTTTTCTTCTGTAGCCCAGATAAGAAGCAACGGCAAGCTGGCGATGAATTTGGAAGAGGGAGATGAACTAGTTTCTGTGAGGAGGGCATCAGAAGAGGACGATGTGGTAATGGTCACAGAAATGGGTATGGCTGCAAGATTCCCTGTTTTGGAGCTGCGGCAAAGGAGCCGTTTAGCTGGCGGAGTTCGGGGTATCAAGCTTGATGTAGAGGACAGGGTTGTTTCTATGGATATAGTAACACCAGGAGCGAAACTCTTTGTTGTCAGTCGGAAAGGTTTTGGTAAACTGACAGACATCGATTTGTATAGACGGACCCGTAGGGGAGCGAAAGGTGTTAAAACTCTGAAAATTACTGATAAAACTGGACCAGTGGCTGCTGCTCATTTGGTCATAGATGCACCTGAGGTTATGATAATAACCGAGCAAGGTATTATAGAAAGGCTGAAGATGTCCGAGGTGCCGACCAAAGGACGTATTACTCAAGGAGTGTGGATAATGCGGGACAAAGGAGAGCAAGACATGACCGTAGCCACTATAACAAGCATAAAATTAGACGCGAACCCTTCTGCATAGAAACGAGAAGTTGCGGGTTAGCTTCTGGTTCGGATATATCTAAATAATAATGGGTGGAGTTCTGAGACGATATTCAAGGCAGCGTTCATTACCTGTCTGAGCGTGAAATGTGCTTGAGGACTCGTTCTTAGTTTAAACAAGTGATAGCATTCCCTGAGATTTATTTTAGTTATTACTCGGCGTAGATGCGCATGTGTTACGACGTATTCGGCCACTCTGGGCAGGTCAGGGGCTATTCGATGAAATGTTTTGTAAGATGCATCCATAGCAGATACGAAATCTTGTTCTTGCCCTGATTCCTTTATAAGGTCAGGCACTATGTACCCTAAATCCACAGTAAGGGGTTGTGGTATGTAAGTTTGCATACGATGCCTTTTGAATTCTCTGTACGCTCCGTAATCCATTATCAAATCGAACGTGTAATCAATGTTTTCAAGTTGGCGTACCGGCACATCATGAGGTCCAAGATCTTTAAGGGATTTATCAACAATAGTTTCTTTGTCTGAGTTTGATAAACTTCTGGACAAATCCAGCAAATCGTTATAGGGTTTGTTGGATTTTTCATATAGTAACGAGGCAATCAGTTTTGTTTCTGCATCAGGATCGTAGTGAACAAGCTGAGCAGAGCAATCCGATGAACCAATTGCGGTTTCTCCAGAGGGTTCACAGCTGTCAGAGTTCTTGGATAGCACCAAGTAATTATTCCTGTCTGCGTATTTTATCAGAGTAGGAGTTATGGATTGCCCTTGATCCTTCAAAATTTGGCCTATTTCGTTTTCCTCTGATAAATTTGATGACAATAATTTTCGTATTGCATGTTCCCACGATCTGGCATTCATGGTGACTCCCACATTTGTCAGCGTGGCTGAAGGCAAAATGAATCTACAAACGTCAATGGCGATCCTTCTCAATCGGAGTTCATAGGATGACTGTCGCTCTCCTTCTTGGATAGGATTTGTATCTTTCAAATAATTTAGTGTTTTTTCAAGACTTTGTTTATATGAATCGAATAGAAAATCGCAGCATTCTGTATAAATTGAGAGGTTTGGATGTTTTGCTAGTTCCTTAGGGACGTGGTAGAAACCTTGGTCTATTAGCTGGTATCTTGAGGATTTTTCTGTGTAAGATGCTAGTCTATTGTCCTCTAACATGTCACAGGCTAGTCTAGATATATTTTCTACTGCCATGTGAATTACTGCGTGTTCTGCAACAGATGAGTGGCCATAATTCAAAACCCAACGCTCATGGAAGTCAGCCGCTTTTTCTTCTGTAACTAACTGAGCTATTTCGTCAAAAGGCTTAGGATTACGAGAAGTCATTGCGAAAACAACCGCTAATTGCTCTTCCGTTAATTCTTTAGGATCTAAAGGATATATACGCCTAGATGAATCCATTGGCCTCTCTTTTCACTCTGATAATACACCAGCAAGTATATGCTGTGAAGTAAGAAATAAACATACCAACGGCATTTAGAGTTTAAGAGAAGATAGCGCTAGAGGCTGACTGGATAATTCTCACTAAAGGGCTAGGAAATATACCTAATATCACTATACCCAGGGTGAGCACCCAAAGTAAACTTCGGTTAAGGACAGAGATGTATATTTGAGAGTCATTTGTTGGTGCAACCATATACATTTGCTTGAGTACTATCAGGTAGTAATAAAGAGATATCACGCTAGCAGTGATGGCCACGCCGACTAACCACAGCAATCCCGCATTAGCTACCACTGTGAATAAATAGAATTTTGTCGTGAAACCGACAAAAAATGGCAACCCGGCTAGAGATAGCAAGGAAACGCTGAGAGCCATTGCGAGGAACGGAGATTTATCTGCCAGGCCGGCGTAGTCTTCAATGTCTTCTTTGTGGCTAGAGTTGTAAAAAATTATCACACATAAAAATTCGGCTAAATTGGTTACACCATAACCCGCTAGGTGTAGTATTATCCCGTTTGTGCTCATGTAGCTCAAAGTGGCAACACCCATTAGAAGATATCCAACTTGACCAATACTCGAGTAAGCCAACATACGTTTTATATTATGTT
>CAYUCO010000017.1:0-22257 GCA_964443385.1 uncultured Dehalococcoidia bacterium
TGCTCCTTCAGATTTTTTCTATTATGCACCTTCAGAAGCTGTCGATTATGCTCCTGCAGAATCTGTTGATTATGCACCTGCAGAAGTTGTTGATGAAGCACCTGCAGAGGCTGTTAACGAAGAGCCTCCAGCTGAATCCGACAAGGAAAATGAATAATATCGCATGGTGACAAGGTAGGTCGTAATTATGGTTGGTTTAAATCGAATGATGGTTATAGGTAATTTAGGGAACGATCCAGAGATGAGATACACCCCAAATGGAGCGCCTGTAACCACTTTCAGTATTGCTACGACTCGCACATACACCTCGGGTGATGGCGAGCGACAACAAGATACAGAATGGTTCAGGGTGGTGGCATGGAACCAATTGGCAGAATTGTGTAATCAATACCTTAGCAAAGGTCGAAAGGCTTACGTCGACGGCAGACTACATAGTACCTCTTGGCAAGGCCAAGACGGACAGACAAGATTCACTAATGAAATAGTAGCCGATCGTGTTCTTTTTTTGGATAGACAGTCGCCAAACAGCCAAAGCCAAGAAACAATCAACGATGAATCAGCTATAGATACGGACGATTTGCCGTTCTAATTGTCTTAGATTAGAAAAGTACATTTATTCAAGAAAATAATATTTTGATGAACCAGGAGCGTTAAATAGATGGTTAGCAGATTCAACAGAGGTAACCCTAGAAGGTCCAATCGACCAAGATTCTACACTAGACGTAAAGTTTGCATGTTTTGTGTCGAAAAAGTTAGTTCAATAGACTACAAAGATATATCAAAAATAAGAAGATATATATCGGAACGGGCTCGGATAGAACCGAGGCGTAAAACAGGGGCGTGTTCTAAGCACCAAAGAGCTGTAACATTGGCAATAAAAAGAGCCAGACATCTGGCACTGCTTCCGTTTGTACCGTTACAGAGTCAATCAGAGCGCGAGGTTTATGCCTAAATACCCCTTGGCTCTTTGGTCAAACGCATTGTTCCATCAATACAATATTTTTCAAGGTTAATATTATATGTCAACTAGAAGAAGCCCTATCATCATAAGGCCCAGCAGGCGTAGGCAAGAATCTAAAGAACAAAGGGAGCAGAGAAAGCAACGAGCTCTGCTAGTAGCAGCGGCAATAGCGATATTCTTTATTTTAGCTATTCCTGCATATGGATATTGGTCAAACTTTATAGCCCCTCCTAGAAGTGTGGTTCTTCAAGTAGACAACAATGAGTACACATTAGGTTTCATGGCAAAGTATTTAATAGGCGTTCAGGCGCTTACAGGGCCTTTAAATATGAGTAAAGAACCAATAGCACTTCTGCAAATGCTACAACAGAATGAATTAGTCAAAAGTGGAGCCGAAAGAAAAGGAATTACAGTATCCGCTGATGAACTAGACAAAGAAATTAAAGAGCGAATGATCGGCAACTCACCTCAATTTGCCGATTTACCAGATGATCAGGTAGAAAGAGAGTTCAACGAGGCCTATATTCAATATCTGAATACAGCTAATTTGTCCGAAGAAGAACATAGAGACTTAGTGAATAACAATCTACTTAAAGAAAAACTCAAAGACAGTTTAGGTGATGATATACCTACTTCCTCAAAGCAAGCCAAAATGTCTTGGATAGTAATCCCTTCTAAAAGAGAAGAGGGTGAGGATTCAATGATAGCCTCTCAAAAAGCTGTGGAAACCGTTTCTAGAGGATTGGAAATTGGTGAAGATTTTGGCGTTCTGGCAGAAAAATACTCACAGGATAGGAATACCGCGGTCAATGGTGGGTACTACGGCTGGGTTGCTGAAGGAGCGTTTGGGATGCTAGATGAAACAATCTTCTCCTTATCAGCTGGGGAAACAAGTGAGGCAATAGATACAGGTGATACAACATATTTCTTCACAGTTTCCGAGACAGAGGAGGAGCGAATCATAGATGAGGATATGCTTGACAGGCTAAAAGAAGTTGCTTTGTTAGAATGGTTGAGAGAAGAACAAGGTAATCACAGGATTACTTCTTGTTTTGGTGGTGGGTCTGCAGGGGGACCGTGCGACTGGCAAATGGATTGGCTTGCAAAACGAGTAAGAACCGCATTACCTGAAGATATCAATCAGTGATAAGTAGAGAATGAAGTGAAAAACGATAAACTTATACGGATTGGCGTTTTAGGAGCTGGAGTTGTTGGATCCGGAGTAATAGACACGATTGCCACTAAAGCAGATTTCTTAAATGAATCCGTGGGCCACAATCTCCAGATTGTGAAAGTGTTGGTAAAAGACTCAAAAAAGAAACGGGAAAACATACCTTCTGGAATAACTATTACCACCGATGCGTCGGATATAATCGATGACGACAACATAGATATCATAGTCGAGTTAATTGGTGGTGAGCACCCTGCCCTGGAATATATTGAAAGATCATTAACTTCAGGTAAGTCAGTTGTATCTGCTAACAAAGAAGTGATTGCAAAACACGGTAACCATTTATTTTCACTCGCTCGAGAAAACAATGCACTGCTCCTTTTCGAGGCAAGTGTAGCAGGAGGCATTCCAATAATTGGTCCTCTTATAAATGACCTTAATGCAAACCAAATACAATCCATTCGTTCAATAATAAATGGAACTACAAACTACATACTTACTAAAATGACTAACGAACAGGTGGAATTCACAGACGTTTTGAAAGACGCACAAGAGTTGGGATACGCAGAAAGTGATCCAACAAATGATGTGCAGGGTATTGATGCAGCATACAAGCTTGCAATATTAACCAATCTTGCTTTTGGATCAAACATAACTGATAGGGAAGTATATAGAGAGGGTATAACCAGATTAACTTCTAATGATTTCAAGTACGCTAAAGAACTGGGCTACACTATAAAGTTACTAGCCATATCTAAATTGGCAGATAATAAATTAGAGGTTAGAGTTCATCCTTCGTTTATCCAAATAGATGAATCCTTGGCTAAAATAGATGGAGTCCTCAATGCTGTAGAAATAAACGGAGACTTGGCAGGAAGAGTTCTATTCCAAGGGAGTGGGGCTGGATCCTTACCTACTGCCAGTTCTGTTGTGAGCAACATTTTGGCTGTATGTAACAGAATATCATCTGACCATATGGACAATGTTCTAGATCTTGGTAAGAATGGATTTGAAGTAAAACCTATTAATGATGTTATTACCAAGTATTATATCCGTGTCAAAGTAACAGACAAGCCTGGTGTAATGGGCCAAATTGCAACCATCTTAGGGAAGCTGGGAATTAGTATAGCTTCTCTGATACAAAAGGAATCGGATCCTCATGAAAAGACTGCTGAACTAGTGATAATAACCCATCCATCACTGGATCGAGATATACGTACGGCTGTAACGAACTTAGAACAATTGGAATCCATAAATGAGATAGGTAACGTTATAATTATTGAGGAACAGGATAACTAATCCCATTAACTGTCATGATAAACGGCGTATTAAAGAACTACAAAAACTTCTTGAACATCTCTCCATCAACACCGGACATTACACTGGGCGAAGGCAGCACACCGCTAGTCAAATCTCGACATATCGCAGCCATACTGGGATGCAAAGACTTATATTTTAAACTGGAAGGCTGCAATCCTACAGGATCGTTCAAGGACAGAGGAATGGTAGTAGCTGTGGCCAAGGCCATGGAATCTGGCAGTAAAGCAATCATATGTGCGTCAACTGGCAATACCAGTGCATCAGCCGCGGCATACGGTGCCTATTGTGGCCTAAAGACCATAGTACTGATCCCTAGTGGTAGAATATCTGGTGGGAAAATGGCCCAAGCTCTAGCGTATAACCCAACAATATTATCTGTAGATGGAACTTTTGATCAGGCACTCGCCACAGTAAGGGAATTGACAAAATACCACAACATAACTTTGGTTAATTCTGTAAACCCAGATAGAATAGATGGTCAAAAAACTGCGGCATTCGAAATAGTTGATGACATTGGAAAGGCTCCTGATTATCTGGCGCTTCCTGTTGGTAATGCAGGAAACATCACGGCATACTGGAAAGGTTTTAATGAATATCTCTCTGCTGGGCTAGCAGTCACAACTCCAAAGTTGATGGGGTTTCAGGCAGAAGGAGCAGCTCCGATAGTGGAAGGTAGGGTTATTGATACTCCCAAAACCATAGCCTCGGCGATAAGAATTGGAAACCCTGCAAGTTGGGATAAGGCCATAAACGCAAGAGATGAATCAAATGGTATGATCGCTTCAGTATCAGATCAAGAAATAATGGATGCTTATAAACTTCTAGCGAGTAAGGAAGGTGTATTTGCTGAACCAGCTTCAGCGGCTTCTGTAGCTGGTGTTATAAAGGTTTCCAGAGAAACACATGAATTTGAGAACAAAACTGTGGTCTGTGTCATAACTGGCAACGGACTGAAGGATCCAGACATAGCTTCCGAATATTCTGGAACACAACTGGAAGAAGTCACTGTAGATATCAATACAATTTCGGGTTTTTTGGAAGAAGTAATAGCCTAGTGTTCTTAATGTTAACTCTCTATCAAAGCCCAACTGAACCTACGAATAACAACTTCAAGTAGAGGAGATTCATTGACTTACGCATTTGAAAGCCATGACTTCAATACTATAGAGAATGATTGGAACCATATTATACAAAATAGTCGTGTTAGACATTTTTTTACGACTATCCAATGGCAAAAAACCTGGTGGAATAACATGGGGTCGTCCCAAAATGAACTCCATTTAATAGTTATAAAAGATGACCAGACCGTTCTTGGAATAGCCCCAATGATGAAAACTGATGGGGTTATTTCTTTTCTCGGTAGCACAGATCTCTGGGATATGCATGACTTTATAATTGAAAATGGGAAAGAACAACAATTTTTCGAAGCTTTTGTTGAATATATTAACACACAAAATTGGCATCAACTTTGTCTAGAAAGTTTAATAGCAGGATCTCCCACATTAGAGTATTTCATACCAGAATTACGAAAAACAGGGCTAAACCCAGAACTATCACCAGAAGATCAATTGATGGGTTTACACTTACCTGGCGAGTGGGAAGAATACCTTTCCAACCTAACAAAAAAGGATCGGCATGAATTAAGACGGAAATTAAGAAAATTAGAGAGAGAAGCCGATTATCAAATAACCCAATTCACATCTCCAGACGATGTCTATTCACACATGGACACATTCCTAGATCTCATGAGTCAGAGCAGAGAGGAAAAATCCGACTTCCTTACTAATTCAAGAGAACAGTTCTTTAAACAAATGGCCTATGATATCGCATCAGAGAACATGTTGAAACTTTTATTTCTATCTGTTGATAACGTAGAAATTGCCGCTACATTTTGTTTCGATTACAATAACACGTTGTATCTATATAACAGCGGCCACAACCTTGAGTACTCCTCCCTCGGCACTGGGTTCTTGTTGAAGGCGTTATGCCTTAAAATGGCCATAGAAGAAGGAAAAGACTATTACGACCTACTGAGGGGTTCTGAAGGATATAAGCAGCACTTAGGTGCCACGGAACAAATCCTCTACAAGCTTTCTGTAACCAAATAGCTCGACCACAAAATCCGATCAGCATGATCACTCAATTTTACAAGGGTGATACTCTTGAACAATAAATCTACATATATTAACCCTGTGAATAGAATAGCTATTATAAGTGTTCATGGTTGTCCACAGGCCCTTTTAGGTGGCAAAAGCGCAGGTGGTATGAATGTATATGTATCCCAAATAGCAAGTTCGTTGGGCAGAAAAGATATAGAAGTTGATATATTTACCAGATCTCATGCCTCATGTGCTAATAGAATCAATCAGGTGGCTGACAACGTCCGAGTAATTCATATAGACGCGGGTAATATAGAAGATGAAAAGGACGTAATAAAGGACACTCTAAGTGAATTCGAAAATAATGCGAGTAATTTTGTTAATAGAGAAGGAACAAAATACGACTTAATTCACTCGCATTATTGGTTTTCAGGTAAAGTAGGAACACTTCTTGCCAGGCAATGGGCAATACCTCACATAGTGACCTTTCATACTCTATCTGAAAACAAAATTAAGGCTAGAATTGGAGAGATGGAACCGGAGGAAAGATTTTATGCCGAGCGGGAAATAGCTAAAACAGCAGACAGGATAGTTGGATTCAGTGAACATGAGAAAAGTATATTGATCAACTCATATGAAGCTCCTAGTGACCGGGTTTCCGTAATTCCATGTGGCGTGGACATTGAACTCTTTAGGCCATATACAGACCTTTCTGCTAAAAAACAACTCGGTCTGACAAACATGACTGTACTTCTGTATGTAGGAAGATTAGAGCCACTTAAAGGCATCGATGTTTTGTTAAAGGCAGCGAGTATAATGGAACATTCTGCAAATCTAAAAGTGCTAATTATTGGAGGTGACGACGACCAAGATCAGGAGCTCTGTAGATTAAAAACACTAGCTGAAGAACTCAATGTGTCTGACAAGGTAATTTTTTTGGGCAGAATCGAACAAAATGAACTCCCGGTATACTATAACGCTGCAGATATCTGCGTTGTACCTTCATTTTATGAAAGTTTTGGATTAGTGGCATTGGAGGCAATGGCATGTGGAACCCCAGTTGTTGCATCCAGAGTGGGAGGTTTAGCGAGTATAGTAAAAAACAATATTACTGGACTATTGATCCCATGGCGTTTTCCAGAAACATTTGCTGATGCCATTGATTCTATCTTAGCTAACGAAACTAATCGGAAATATATGTCAGACCAAAGTCGCACACTGGCCTTGTCTTTGAGCTGGGACAGTGTGGCACAGAAATTAATAGAAACCTATAACTCAACCTACTGTATTACAAAAAGCGAATAGAAATTTGATAGATATACACAATCATATCTTGAATGGGATTGATGACGGAGCATCAACTTTAGAGGAATCCATAGCAATGGCAAATATCGCATGTATGGATGGAATAGATGTCATAGTCACAACTCCTCATGACAGGGACGTGATCGATCGGCACTCAATAGATAAACTAGTTACTACAAAAGAAATCCTTGAACTAGCATTAAAACAACAGAATATACCTCTGCAACTGGTAATTGGCATGGAAAACCATATGGAATTAGACTTGGTTGAAAGAATAAAGGGTGGAATGTCCCTCCCTATAGAAGGTACCAACTATATTCTAATAGAACTGCCATTTAGTTTTTATCCATACTACACTGGCGAAGTATTGAATAGTATACAGGACATGGGTTTGGTGCCAATTATTGTTCATCCTGAACGTAACTTGGTGATTCAAAATGATATTAACATAATGTATTGGCTAAAAAGCGCCGGAGTTCTCATACAAGTTGATAGCGGTAGCATTGAAGGATCGTTTGGAAACCTGTCAGCAGTTACATCGCAAAATTTGTTAAAACATAGATTAGTAGATTTTATTTCTACAGATGCTCATTCCAGCCAGGGGACTCGAATCCCAATTATATCCAGAAGTGTAGGCATGGCAGCAACATTTTTAGGAAATGACGAAGCCGATAATCTAGTTAATAGAAATCCTAGGATATTACTATCAAACAAATCTATACCTAAAGCATGTGAATAATGCTACAGATCTAAAATTTCACGATAAACAGAAAAATCTAGTAACTTGTAGGAATTTCTTTCTCAAAGGATTAGCCATTTTAATTGAATAAGCTGCAGCTGAAGCTGAGAAAAGCCCGACAATCAATCCGCCCAGAACATCCATGGGATAGCACACCCCCGAATACACACGCGCCAAACCGTATATGAAACCGAAGCCAAAGAGTATATGAGATGCACGGGCATTACCGAACGATATTCCCCAAGCCATGGCAAATATTATAGAAGCCGGATTGGAAGGGAACGAGGAGTCAGTCGGCTGATAGAACAAAAGATTGACATCCAGAACTTCAAATGGTCTTTCTCTGAAATACAGTATAGTAAGAATAGGGACTATGGAATTTGCTATCGCCACACCCAAACCCGCAGTCATAACACCAAATTGATGTCTATCTCGCTGCTCTTCTGTTTTCCACCCAAACCAAATGGATAGTAATATCATTGAAGACAGTACTGGTACAAAATAATCATTCACCACAAATTCACTAAACCTGTCCAATAAATCACTTTGACCCACAAATTTATTTAGGTAAAGAAATATCCCGCTGTCTATTTTGTATATTGTTTCCAAATCATCCCTATGTTGTTGAACAAAATATCCAAAAATGTGGTGTTTTTCATCGACGATATTCCGAAGTAGTGTCGGTTTGATGTAAACTTATTATATCTGAGCAGAGACGTGGCAAGGTAGGTAAACAATATTGATAGAATAGTACAGGAAACAAAAGCCAAAAACTGTTGAAATCCTGCTATTCCCCCTTCAGTATCTGGTATATGCAGAGGTCCATTCCTAAAAAACCAGATAAATGACCCAACTACCACAAACATACCCAATAAGCTAGAAAACGATCGGTTCCGAAAAAATAGGAGGTATCGGATATTTCCATACGATGCACTTAGTTGAACTACACCGATAACTCCCAAAAATACGAATATGCAATATTCTTGTTCGATACCCATATCTTAAAAATAATACTATTTTAGAAAGTATTCAGGCTGCAAGCTATACCGGCAAACACCAATCTAGGTATTTAGGCACTTTGCCTCTTATAACATCGAAATATAAGGTTTGCAGTTCCCTGGTAATTTCTCCCATTTCCCCGTTTCCAATTTTAATATTATCTAAGCTACCAACCGGAGTTAAATGAGCAGCAGTGCCTGTCAGAAAGCATTCATCTGCATTATAAATTTCGCTTCTTCTTACACTGCGTTCTGTTGTTGTTAGTCCAAGTTCATTGCTAGCTATCTGCATTACTGCATTACGAGTTATGCCTGTTAGGATGTTGTCCGTAACAGATGGGGTGATCAATGTGCCATTTTTAATGATGAATATGTTCTCCCCTGCCCCTTCAGAAATGAATCCGTCTTGAGTCAGTAATATAGCTTCGTCAAACCCAGCCAACGTTGCCTCTGTCTTAGCTAAGAGACTATTGACGTATAGACCGCCAATTTTCGAGCTTGGCGGTATCATGGTGTCTTCCATTCGTCTCCATGTGGAAGTACAACAGTTTGCAGCAGCCTCCAAATCCAAATAAGCACCAAAAGGTATTGGGAAAATTGTTATCGAATCTTCTAGATCCTGCAACTTCAATACTGCAACCCGTTCAGCTCCCTTGAATGCCAAAGGACGTATATATAAATCCTGCTGATAACCTGACCTTCTAACCAAATCCACTGTAATATCAGTAAGGTCCTGGGCACTATAAGGCAACGAAATCCTCATAACCTTACATCCCTCTAAAAATCTCTCGTAGTGCTCTAAGCATCTGAATATATATAGTTTTTCTTGATCCGAATTCCAATTGCCTCGGATACCTTCAAAAACCGAAGACCCATAATGCAAAGCATGGGTCATCACACCAACTTTTGCTTCATCCAGAGGAACGAATTTTCCATTTAAGAAGGCTTCGGTCATTTTTGCAAGCTCCTTTTAAATAACAAACTGGAGCCAATTATATACATGCATAAAGTTCAATACAATCCCTCGGGGATGTCCTGCAATCAAGTAAATTCTTAGGATATAAGCGATTTAGTGAAATCGACTCAAATTCAATTCTTCCAAATCCTCATTCACTCCGGAGGATATATAGTCTGAAACAAGCTTACCTGAAACTGTACTAAGCAACATTCCACTACGATAATGTCCCAATGCAAGGACAAGTCCATCGCATCTCTCAACAGGGCCTATTATCGGTAGCTCATCTGGAGTGGCAGGGCGCAGTCCTGCCCATACTTTGTGTAATTTGGCTTCAAATATGTCTGGAACTAATTTAATGCATTCGTTCAATATACCGGCAATGCTACCAATATTTGGAAGATCGTCAAAACCCACGTCTTCTCTGGTTGTTCCCATTATGATAGAGCCATCAGCCTTCGGCACCATCCAATTTATTCCCCGCCACAAAATATGGCTAACATGACATGGCACGGGTCGACAAGCCAGAACCTGTCCCTTAATTGGCTTTATAGGAATATCAAGTCCTATCCAATCTGACAATCTTCCTGCCCATGATCCAGCAGCAAACACCACCCAATCTGATTCGATAATTCGATTTTGGAGTTTGACACCGGTAATTCTTCCGTTTGAACTTAAAAGACCCGTTACATCAGTGTTTTCCAGAAGATCAGTACCATTTTTTATTGCAGCTTTTGCAAATGCGTTAACAAGCCTGCGACTATTTACATGACCTTCATTTGGTGACAATAGTGAACCCATAATGTTGTTATTTAAGCTTGGTTCTGTCTTCAATGTGGCTTGGCTATCTAACCAGTCAACTCCCATTCCCAGTTTGCATTGCCATTGCAATCTATTTTGAAGTTCATCGACTTCACTTTGGGTAATCGCCAAATGCATTATGCCAGATTCTCGATATTCTATATCTATACCTGATTCATTTTCCAGTTTGTCCAATATTCCAAGGAGTTGAGATCTACTACTATCAGCCAAATCAAAAAGATTACCCACGTTCTTTTTAAATCCCAAATCATCGCTGAACCCCTCAGACACGCTTGCTATCATACCTGCAGCCACTCCCGATGACCCGGAAGCTATTCTATTTCTATCGATCAACGTAACTTTATTACCTGCTAAAGACAGATGATAGGCTATAGAACATCCTATTACACCTGCTCCTACAACAATTACGTGTTGACTATTGCTGGACATTCATCTCCTAAACTACCCCCCGCCTACAGGTCTTACTATTTCTAACTTATCACCTTCACTAAGGATAGTTTTGGGGTAGTCATCTTTTTCAATAATAGCTCCGTTATGAGCAACGGCAATAAATTTTATGTCTACTTGTATTTGATTTAAATAATCGGATATGTGTGAGCCTTCTTCCACCTCATTATTTTGTCCGTTGATTTTTATATTAATCATCTTCACCATTTCTTCTCTAAAATTAAGTTGAATATATCAAATATTTCTAGTTAGCAATTTCATTCATGGCGATCTTCATCGCGATACTAGCAGATTTTTGATCACTTTGACCTGATATTGCCGAGATCACAGCTGCACCGTATGCACCTGCAAGTATAACGGATCCTACATTGTTAGCATTCACACCACCGATCGCAAATATGGGTATGTCTATCTCTTTCGCTGTGGTTTCAATCAAATTTGTACCCGCAGGTACACCTCCAGGCTTAGAGTTGGAGTCAAATATGGTGCCCAAGGTTACATAATCAACACCTTCGGATTCCGCCATTATAGCGCTCTTAGTAGTATGAACTGATTTTCCAATTATAAATCTGTCTTTGTAGGTTTCTCGAATAGTGGTCACATCGTCCGAGATTTCTGGTAAATGGAGTATATCTGCTTCTAGATTGATTGCCGCCCTGATATCACTATTAACAGCAAAAAGAATTCTTCCATTGATATTCCTTTTTAACTTTTCCCCAGTCAGGAGAAGTTTTTCATGTGATATATTTTTATCTCTAAATTGGACTATATCAATACCACCATCTATAACTTCATTGATCCTCTGTTCAAACAGAGAATTTGTCACATAGGAGTAATCAACAATCAAACATAGAGCGGGACTCCGCAATGTGTTTTGTAACATTAATCAATCTCGCCCTATTACACCATCTACAGGGCTACTCGCAGTAGCATGGCTGGTCCTTGCTATTCTACCTGCAATAGATGCCATGTGTCCGGCTTCCACTCCTTTTTTGAAGGCCTCGGCCATGATATTAGGATGTGCAGCTTGAGCTATAGCAGTATTAACTAAAACAGCAGATGCACCCATTTCCATTGCTTGAGATGCATCTGAAGGCACACCTAGCCCTGCATCCACAACAACAGGTATATTAGCTTGTTCAATTATTATCTTTATCTCTTCTGCTGTGTGTATGCCCTGACCAGAACCTATGGCAGACCCCAGAGGCATAACAGTCGCGCATCCTATTTCTTCCAGCCTCTTAGCCAATACGGGATCCGCATGTATATATGGCAACACTACAAATCCTTCAGCAACTAATTGTTCTGCTGCCTGTAATGTACCGATTGGATCTGGCAATAAATATTTCGGGTCTGGAATCACTTCCAGTTTTACCCAATTTGTAAGACCTATCGATCTTGCCAATCTTGCTGTAGTAATTGCCTCTTCTGCATTAGTACTGCCTGCCGTGTTTGGTAAAATATGATACTTGTCCCAATCTATGTAATCGATCAAGGTTTTTTCGTTTGGATTGCTTAAATCCAACCTTCTTATTGCTACCGTTATCATTTCAGTACCAGATGATTCGATGGCTGAAACCATTTCTTCCATAGTTCTATATTTTCCAGTCCCCAAGATGAGTCTAGAACCAAATTCTCTTCCAGCTATTATCAATTTATCTGCCATGAGTGAAGACTCCTAACAATAAGTATCTTCAGGTTAAAGTAGTATAATCACAAAAGTCAATTATTGTCGAATAAAATACCGTTAGATCTATGTTAATGATTGAATTTTTGATCTATTATATCTTATCTGAGAATTTAGCTTATCTGAATTAATATGAGGACGACAATATGACTGATAAACAAAATGTCCAACCCAATCCAGACACAGAAATATCCAACTACTGTCCCTTATGTGGTAGAAGTGAAAAACGAAAGTATTCTGAAGGTAATCACTGGTCCGAACCATTCTCATATGGGGGGAACTGGTGGGCTAGAGGGTTATGCCCCGATTGTGGTAAGAGCTAGATCACTAGGCTGACTGAACCATTGTTTACTAATAAGGGTGTGAAATTTTGAACAGTCCTGTTCCTTAAAACATCCTTGTTGTTGGAAGATATGAAAACTTGTTCATTTAATGACACGTGATCTAATATAAGATTTCTTCGTGAATCATCAAGTTCAGAAAAAACATCATCCAGCAGTATAATTGGTGACTGGCTAGTTTCATTGTGTAAAATGTTACCTTCGCTCAACTTTAGTGCGAGGGCCAAGGTTCTGGACTGGCCCCTTGACGCGAATACCGACGAATCCATCCCGTCCAAAAATATTTTTACTTCGTCCCTTTGTGGTCCATATTGAGAAACGCCCTGAGATATTTCCCTATCCAAAGCATCATGCAATGTTGACTTGAAACTACTCTGCAGGACATCAAAAGCAAATTCTTCAGTTGAAAGCCCTGGTTCATAATTTAACGAAATGTTCTCACCAGTATTTGTTAACTTCTGATATATAGGTGTAACTACGGAAGTGAGTTCGTCTACAATCAGTTTTCGTTTCATCGTAATATACGATCCTTCATATATTAAAGAGTCGTTCCAAAACTCGAGTTCTGAGACAGATGCTTTTCTATCTCTGATCAACCTGAGTAAATGATTCCTTTGAAAAAGAACTCGCTGGTATTTTTGCAATGCTCTCAGATAAATTTTATCTATTCTGCATATGAGGATATCCAAGAATTTTCTACGAATTGAAGGTGAACCCACTATCAATTCGATGTCATCGACAGTAAATAGCACCGCATTAATATTACCCAATAAAGCAGAGGCACTAACTTGAGATCCATTAAGAGTTATATCCTTCCGGAGGATTTGCTTGTTAATATCATTTGCAGAAGTTACAAGCTGCATATCAATCATTACTCTAAACTTGTCGGATTCATTTTGGAAAACTCCAATGACGTGCCCTTTATCAGATGATTTGCCTTGTTTTAACTGCAATGTCTCTCTCTCATTACTAGCCTTATATGATTTAGCGATAGACAGCAGGTATATTGCCTCAATCAGGTTGGATTTGCCTTGAGCATTATCTCCATATAACAATATTTGTCCTTTTGGAAGATCTAGTTCCAAATCCGCGTAGTTACGATAGTTTAGAAGGGTCAAATCAGAAAGATACACTTATAGAGTCCTGTTAACACAAATAGATTTTAGATTAGAGATTTACAGTGTCTACAGTATAACAGACCTAGTTTTGTTATTTAATCTCAATCAGTTGATTACCAAGAGATAGACACATATAATCTATTTAGTTACATCTAACAGCTATGAAAATGGAGGGATGATCCTATGAGTCCTAAAATTGCTTACTTGGGTCCTGAAGATTCAGTTTTTCAAGATTTGGCACCGGATGGTCTAGATGTTAAATGGGTTGATAATAGTCTTCCAATCGAACAACAAGCTAAAAGTCTGGAAGGCATAGAAGCGGTGATAGTAGTGCCGTCAGTGTTCCCGGTAGAATTGGCAAAACTAACTCCTTCAGTCCGCCTGGTTCAGACAACTAGCGCAGGTACTAATATGATAGACAAGATATCGCTTGGTGAACTTGGAATAAGAGTCGCAAATAACGGAGGTGGTAACGCCATAGCAGTTGCTGAGCATACAATTAGCCTTCTGGTCAGCACATATAGAAAGTTTCAGTTGCAGTTCAATTCCGTAAAAGCAGGTAGATGGTCAGGTAGCATTCGTTCCGACTGGTTCTCGCAAGCTCATGAGATTGCAGGTAAGACAATCGGTATAGTAGGACTGGGGCGTATAGGATCAAGAGTAGCCAAACGACTGCAGGGCTGGGAATGTGACATAGTATACACAGATATAATAGAACCGGATTCAGACTTAGAAGAACAATTGGGTTTGAAGCGGTTAGAGTTGGATGATCTTCTTCAACAGAGTGACGTCATAACTCTTCACGTACCATTGAACAATAGAACCCGCCATATGATAAGCGACAGAGAGTTCGATTTGATGAAACCCACAGCCGTGCTGATCAATGCCTGCCGAGGTCCTGTAGTTGATGAATCAGCCTTAATTCGAGCCATCCAAAACGACAAAATAGCTGCCGCCGGCCTAGATGTTACTGAGGTTGAACCGACACCGGTGGACAATCCATTATTGGAATTCGACAACGTATTAGTCACACCTCATCTAGCGGCTTTTGCTCAGGAATCCACCGCTCGGAGCCGAGCCTTTGCGGTCTATAATACGGGACGGGTGTCAGCTGGTGAAGAACCAGAGTCAATTGTTCCCCCTGATGATTCCGGAGAGGAGCCCAAAGAGGCTACTCTTCCTCTGGAACTGAGATAATTAATTACGCCTAATTACTGATTAAAGGGAGATTTTTATGAAAACTAGAGCAGGACTACAATTTCAGGTAGACGGGCCAATAGAGGTTGTTGAAATGGATATACCCGACGATCCTAAACCAAACCAGGTATTGGTCAAGATGTTTTCAAGTGGAATATGTCATAGTCATTTACACACTATGCATAATCCCAATGCGGCCAGACCAGTGGCTTTGGGTCACGAAGGAACTGGTGTGGTAAGTAAGGTAGGATCAGGTGTAAACCACTTAAATGAAGGGGATATTGTAATAGTTACATGGGTTAGACGCAGTATGCCCAAAGGACCGATACCGCCCGCAAAGAATGGGGCAACATATCAAGAACAAGAAGTAACAGACAGTGTATACACTCAGGCAGAAGATGTGTTAATGGATGCCGACTATGTCGTACCAATTGGCAAGGATGATCCAACGGACGTATCTTGTATAGTCGGATGTGCTGTCCTAACTGGAGCAGGAGCTGTTATAAATACAGCGAAGGTTAAAGAAGGTGAAACAGTCGCTGTGTTCGGAGTTGGAGGAGTGGGTTTATGCGCGGTTCAAGCTGCAGCAATATCTGGCGCTAATCCAGTTATAGCAGTTGACCTTGATGATGCTAAGCTGGAATTAGCTAAAGAATTTGGAGCAACTCATGTAATTAACGCCGCCAAAACAAACCCAGTTGAGGCTATTGTGGACTTAACACATGGAGGAGTTGACTATGCCTTTGATGCGATTGGAGTCAAAGCGACAAACGAGCAGATTCTACCGTCAACAAGACCTGGTGGGTCGGGTGCCGATAATCTTGGAGGTACTGCCGTCTTAATAGGACTACCTCATGAAAACCATGAGATGTCCATTCCTCCAAGATTATTTGTAGGCGGACAACGTCAGTATAGAGGGAGCCTTGGGGCCACTTATCCTGATACCGATTTCCCTATGTTCCTTCAATGGCATAAGGAAGGTAAATTTCCGTTGGACAAACTTATTACCAGAAGATACCCTCTTGACGAAATCGATGATGCATACAAAGCGCTGCAAGCCGGTGAGGTTTTGGGTAGATCGATATTGTTGTATTAATGGGGTAGACCTTCTGATATCTATAGTAAGGATTATATATGGACAGAAACGATGCGTGGGATCTAGTAGAAGAATTTGTAGAAACCGACAGATTAAAGAGGCATGCTATAGCCGTGGAAGCGGCAATGAGATCTTTTGCCAGGAAAGAAAATGAAGACGAAGATTTATGGGGCATTGTCGGTCTATTGCACGATTTTGACTTCGAGGCCTGCCCTACTCCCGAAGATCACCCAACTTTTGGTGCAAAGATCTTGACTGAGAGAGAATTTCCAGAAAATATTATACGTGCAATACTTTCACATGCAAATCACACTGGAGTAACTAGAGATTCTCTTATGGAAAAAGCCTTGTTTGCCACTGACGAACTTTCTGGTTTTATTACAGCAGTGGCACTAGTTCGTCCTAGCAAAAGTTTATCAGACACAACTCCGAAATCCGTTAAAAAAAAGATGAAGGACAAAGCCTTTGCTAGAGCTATAAACCGTGACGATATAATTCAAGGAGCCGAGGAATTGAATATTGACCTAGATGAATTGATACAATTCGTTATCGATTCACTTAAGCCTGTCTCAAGCGAACTTGGACTTTCCGTTACATAACATATCTTCCAGATAATTATTGAAATGGAGCCAGCGAAGGGAATCGAACCCATGACCTGCTGTTTACGAAACAGCTGCTCTACCCCTGAGCTACGCTGGCAGTTGATATTTATCCCTGTATAATGCCATACTCTATCTGAAACTATTCTATTCTAAGATTGAAATAATTTAAACGTCCACATACAAACAATGTTGTCTTACTCATAAATGATTACAACTCAAAACATAAGCAAATCCTATGGCGACAGGGTCCTCTTCAAGGGCGTTAACATCAATATAAAAGATGGAGACAAAATAGCCCTTGTAGGACCTAATGGTTCAGGCAAGACTACCTTTATGGACATTCTCTCAGGAGAAACAGGTCCAGACAATGGGAATGTATCTGTTTCCAAAAACACCAAAATAGGTTACCTGACACAAGAACTCTCCAGATATACAGGTAGAACACTTATGGAGGAAGTTCTTAGTGGTGCATTAGACATTGTAGATATCCGTAGAGATATAGAGAAAGTTCGAGAATCGATCTCCATATGTGATGACAGTAATGACCAAAACAGGTTGTTAAAGAATCTTGCAACATTAGAAAAACGCCTGGAAGAAGCAGAAAGGTTTCATGAAGAACACGAAGCCGAACAGATTCTTTCTGGACTTGGCTTCCATGTATCTGACTTTAATAGAAACTTAAATGAATTCAGTGGTGGCTGGGCAATGAGAGCAGCTCTAGCAAAACTCCTATATAGCAAACCCAGTGTTTTGCTCCTAGACGAACCTACGAATCATTTAGATTTGCAAGCCAACATCTGGTTCGAAAGATATCTTGCAGCTTTTCCCGGATCTGTTTTGATAACTTCTCACGACAAGACCTTCCTGAATCGCACAGTGAATACTGTGTTATCGATAGAACCAGATAGCATAATGATTACTAGAGGAAATTATGATTCGTATTTGATCGCAAAAGAACAACTTGTACAGCGCATGGAATCTCAATCAAAACGAATTGACAGGGAAATTAAGAAGCAAATGCAGTTTGTAGACCGATTCAGAGCAAAGGCTAGAAAAGCCAGTCAAGTACAAAGTCGTTTAAAGCAGATAGAAAAGATTGAAAGAATAGAAGTGCCCAGATCTACTAATAGGGTGCATTACACTTTCCCAGATCCTCCACGAAGCGGTTTAGAGGTTATTTCTTTATCTAACGTCTGTAAATCGTACGGGGACACTGAAGTGTACTCTGACCTAAACTTGTCGCTATACAGGAACGATAAAGTTGCTTTGGTTGGACCCAACGGTGCTGGTAAAACGACCTTACTAAAAATGCTAGCCAATGTTATAGAAATAGACAATGGTCAACGCAAAACTGGGCACAATGTCAGCACAGCTTATTATGCTCAACATTTGTTAGAACAACTAGATCCTTCATCTACTATAATAGGAGAGTTGCGAAAAACTAGCCCAGATAAGCCAGAAGGATATCTGAGGAATATTTTAGGTGGTTTCTTGTTTCAGGGAGATGACGTTTACAAACCCGTATCTGTTCTTTCAGGCGGGGAAAAAGCCCGGGTGGCATTGGCAAAACTCCTAATACAGCCCACCAATTTATTACTAATGGATGAACCGACAAATCACTTAGATATTGAGTCCAGAGAGATACTGGCCGATGCTTTGAGTGACTACAAAGGAACATTATGTTTAATAACTCACGACAGATCCCTAATGTCTCAGGCATGCAACAAAATAATAGAAATCGAAAATGGCTCACCTATTGTTTATGAAGGAAACTATGAAAGTTATCAGTACCATAGATTACAGATTGGATCTGAGAACGCAATACCAAAACAGAATATGGCTGACGAAAATAATATAAATGGCTCTGAAAATTCAAAGAAAAACCGCAAACCACTGAATGCTTTAAAACAACAGATCACATCACTCAAAAGAGAACAAAAGCTATTGAATCAAAGGGTAATTGAAATTGATATGTTAGTGACATCCACAGAACAAGAACTATCTACATTGGAGAAAATGTTTAACAACCCGGCATTTTTTAAGGACAACACAGAACTTTCTGTAAAAGGGGAGACATACGAGAAACTCTCGTTATCCAGAGAATTGTTAATGACTGAATGGGAAAACTTGTCTTCGCGATCGGATGAAATCGAAAAAAACATCCGAAAATTAGAGGGATAGTTTTAACGAAACGAACCTCTCCCCTAACAAGCAATAGGCGTAAGCTATCACTGCGATATGAATTAACAGCCTTCATTTATATGCTGTCCGGGAGTATAATTCTTCACGTCTACGAAATATTTGCAAATGGAAAACTTATAAGATTTGAAAAACACGATTGCCTACGAAGCTAAAACACTCGACGAAGTAGTATCACTTTTTGAAAAGGTTATTACATCAGGTCCTCGGACTGTATCCGAAGAATGGTTCAAGGTCAGGCTAAGGATGCCTCACTTAAGAATACTTTTTCTACTGCTAGCTGATGGTCCGAAGCGGATGTCTGAATTAGCGTGGGGCCTAGACGTGTCAATGTCCGGTACAACCGGACTAATAGACAGATTAGTTCAACAAAATTTGGTGCATAGAGAGGTCGATCCCACTAACAGAAGATCTGTAATTTGTGAAATTACAGAAGACGGGAAAACTCTGGCAACAAGCTTAATAAACGAACGAAGAAGCAAGTGGGAATACATCCTTAGCAATCTTTCCCAGGAAGCCCTGGAATCCGTAAAAGAATCATTGACATTGATCATTGAATCAAATACTACCAACCAACATGCAAATGCGGATGGCCAATTAAAAACTGCCGTAAATTAAACGATCTTATAGAATACATATGGAAAACACACCAAAATACGTTACAGAAACGAAACAAGAAGATGAAACCGTAACAAATAACGGGACGGGTGGTAGCTCAACCGATACTAATGGCGCTCCACCTTCTACAGATCGTTCACATTATTCGGGACGAGGGTCTGGATTAAACCTGAAAGATCTCAGAACATTTACTTCCTTTAAAAACCCTGTATTTAGGCTGTACTACGGTGCAATGATGGGACAAATGGCAGCTATGAATATGCAAATGGTAGCGAGATCGCTTCTTGTATACGAGTTAACTGGCTCTGGCACAGCGCTGGGAACTATGGCACTCGGAAACGCTATGCCTATGCTATTCTTCTCTCTATTCGGTGGAGTAATAGCAGACAGAGTTGAAAAGAAACAGGTTCTATTTTGGGGACAAGTGGCGTCTGCGGCAATAGCGTTTGCTACTGCACTACTACTGATTGCAGGGATAATGTCTGAAGACAAAGAAGGTTCTTGGCTCTGGTTAATAGTTGCAGCATTGGCGCAAGGAACAGTTATGGGATTGATGATGCCGTCACGCCAAGCAATGATAGCTGACATAGTAGGACAAAAAGACCTGATGAATGCAGTTGCCTTAAACACATTCGGCATGAACGCACTCCGTCTACTAGCACCAATTCCGGTGGGGTTCATAATATATTATTCCGGATTCGAATCTGTATATCTCGTAATGACAGGAATGTATATTATTGCTGTAGTATTTATATCCCTCATGCCAAATACCGGAGTTGTAAGCCTACAAGGTCGCGGAGCAATGAAAGATGCTCTAGATGGTTTGCGTTATGCCAGGAATGAATCCACAATATTTCTTGTTTTGATAATAACATTTATCGTAACTCTATTGTCGATGCCTTATATGATGTTATTACCGGCACTCACTGAAGATGTACTCAACGTAGATGAGAGAGGATTTGGAATCCTCCTTAGTATGTCTGGGGTTGGGGCTATGTTGGGTTCCATTATATTAGCATCGTTGCCAAACCGTAAAAGGGGTTTAATGCTAATGGTGGGTAGTTTGCTATCGGGTATTGCCTTGACCGGCCTTTTTTTCGTAGACTCACTATTCCCTTCCATGATGTGGACCGCCGCAATGGTATTTATTTTCTTTGTGGGTATAGGACAGACGGCGAGAATGACACTTGGTAATACTTTGATCCAATATTATGTAGACCCTGTATACAGAGGTCGGGTAATGAGCCTGATGATGATGGAATTCGGCTTAACCAGCTTTGGTGTTTTTGCAGCCGGAATCCTTACGGATATGATAGGGATACAGTGGTCTGTTGGTGGTTTAGCTATAATTTTAACAATATTTTCCTTTTTCGGGATAATATTCATACCTAAAATTAGGAAATTGGAATAATATTCCTTGATTACCCCAACAAGGACATTTTCATATAGAGGCACTTTTGCCTCTTTTCAGTACAGGGATTTCGTATATCTATGGCTTGGGCAAATAACCCACGCTTTTGCACTTTGGCTGGATCAAATAGCTAAACCATTACTTATTTTGGCCTTAACTGGTTCACCAATACATCTTGGAATGATACTAGTAGCGAGGACAATACCAGCAGTTGGATTCGGTCTAATAGCCGGAGTAGTAGCTGACAATTTCAATCGTAGATTTGTGCTCCTAGCTACTAAATTCTTCGTTCTTGGTATTAGCATAATATTTGCGGTTATAGTGGTTCTGGACTCGATCGAAATTTGGCATATATATGCCTACAATATATTGAGAGGGGCAGCAATGGCCTTCGATCAACCAGCAAGAAGAGCAATGATACCTACTATAGTCCCCAGAGAGTTGGTCACTAACGCTATGGCTTTGTCCCAAGGAAGTATGACTGCCACTAGAATAGCAGGTGCAGCTGGTGCAGGATTAATCATCGCTAAATGGGGATTCTCTGGTGCTTATGTGACTATGGCTGTAGTTTACATAGGAGCAGTAATATTTACGTGGATGTTAAAACCAGCTGACCATAAAAGATCTGGGTACACTGGTATAAGGAATATGGGAACAGACCTCGTAGACGGTTTAAAATATTCCTGGAACCATCCTGACATTCGAGGTGTGCTCATAATGTCCTTAGGGTGGTTTACTTTTGGCATGGCATTCATGCAAGTATTCGCCCCTCTTTTCGCAGTGAACATATTAGACATAGGTGAAAAGGGTTTTGGATATCTTATATCTGTTTCTGCAGTAGGAAGTACAATCGGTGCGCTCATACTGGCAGGAGCTAATCCATCCAAGAACAGAGGGCTATTAATGTTGGCTCTACTAGTATCTTTTGGTTTTCTATTAATTATATTTTCTGCTTCTACATATTTAATGTCCATACCTTTAGCATTTGTGGTAATGTTCTTCCTGGGTATAGGTCAGGCAGGATTTTTCCCACTTATCAATGCATTATTGGTCGAAAAAGCCGATGAACAAATGAGAGGAAGAGTACTAGGTGTTCTTGCATTGGATAGAGCCATGATGACCTTCGGGGGGGCGCTTGCAGGGTTTATGGCTGAAGCACTTGGGGCTCAAC
>CAYUCO010000018.1:0-2539 GCA_964443385.1 uncultured Dehalococcoidia bacterium
CCATAAGTATTAAACCTACTATTATTCTCGTATGGATTACATAGCTAAATCCCTGCCTTAAACTTTCCCATATAGAAATGTTTTGTTCAGGTTGGGAATTCATCACTGTAACAGGAATTTGCAATCTGAATAAAAAGAATAAAGCTATTGCAAGGATAATTACTGCTAACATAAATGGGCTGGCCATACCGTAGGCATTTATTAGATAACCAGCCATCGCTGGTCCAACCATTTGGCCGGAACTGAACACTATTGTGAACAAGGCAACAGCACTCGCAATATCCTTTTTATCCACCAGGCTGGAGATAATTGCAGCTCTTGCTGGCATACCCAATGCAAATGCTATGCCATGAATCAAAGTTAACAAAAATATCTGCCATAACTCTACAACTTCCAGGAAAATGGAAACAAAGAAAACAACAACTATAAGAAAACTCATAATATCCGAACAGATCATTAATGTTCGGCGGTTCATACGATCAGCCATGACTCCACCAAAAATAGAGAAGACAAGAGTTGGAACCATTCCGGTAGCATTTATAGCTGTAACCTGAAATGCAGAGTCGGTCATATCTAATACTAGCCAACCGCGTGCAATAGTAGACATAAAAAAGGACACTACTGATGCTAGAGAAGCAAACCAGAATAATCGGAACGCTACCGAAGAAAAAGCCCTTAAAGGACCAAGTTTTTTAGTAGCTTGGCCTTCAACTAAAGAAGCATCCATATTTTCTTCATTACTTTCCATGAATCAAAATCTGCCTGGCACTAATGAGTTATAGAAATTAATCATCAATGTTGTAACGTTCCAATATGGTATCTCCAGATCTAAGATCACTCACATTCGAACCCCTTTGTCTATTCATTTCCAGATGATCTTCCAAAGATTGCTCGTCTGTCCATCTTTCTAGAAGCACAAGCTGATCTGGTCTCTCTGTACTTCTGTATAACTCATATTGTTCGCATCCTTTTTCTTTTACAACTTCGGATATACGTACATTAAATCTTTCGACGAGTTCGTCTAGTTTCCCGGGTTTTGCAGCCATCTGTACTATAAGTCTTATTGCCATATCTACTTTCTTTCTCCTTTTATAATCCGCCTATCACTTTTCAAACTAGAATACTTAATACTATTGGTTTTGTTTGTTAAACTATAATAGCATTTATGCATCTATCACATATTTGGAAAGATAAGGAATCATATGGCAGGAACAGAAGACGTCTTTGCAGCTATAGCTATAATACTTAGTTTTTCTGCATTAGCCAGTTACATAAACCACAGATATCTGAACTTACCTCAAACTATCGCGCTCATGGCAATTTCCTTAGCGCTTTCATTGATTGCAGTGATCCTTGGCACTATAGGTGTAATAGAACAAGAATGGATCAAAGAATTTGTAGAATCTTTGCATTTCGACGAAGTTCTTCTACATGCATTATTGGCCTATCTTTTGTTTGCAGGAGCACTTCACATAGACCTTCAGGCACTTAGAGGAGTTCTACTACAGACTGCCACACTGGCTACATTTAGCGTTGTGGCTAGTGGAACCATAGCCGGTACATTGTTTTGGCTCGTAGCTAATTTCTTGGGATTTGACGTGAAACTGATCCATGGTTTTTTGTTCGGGGCACTCATTGCCCCCACGGATCCTGTAGCAGTGCTCGGAATACTTAAACGAGTTGGAGCGCCTAAAACACTGGAAACCACGATGGCCGGGGAATCATTGTTTAATGATGGTTTAGGGGTAGTAATATTCTTGACCATTGCCGAAGTTGCATTCACAGGCAAAGACCCATCAATATCTGATGTGGGAGCTTTCCTAGTATTAGAGGCTGCAGGCGGAGCAATTTTGGGAATAGCACTTGGCTGGATTGCTTACCTCCTCATGAAAAATATAGACGACTATTCCGTGGAAGTGTTACTGAGCCTAGCGATCGTGTCTGGAGGATACGCACTTGCAACCGCTTTACATATGTCTGGCCCAATCGTGGTTGTAGTAGCAGGAATAATTATAGGTAACAAGGCAAGATCTACTGCAATGTCAGAAACAACACGCAGATACCTAGATAATTTTTGGGAGATTGTAGATGACGTATTGAATGCCGTTCTATTTGCTTTAGTTGGCCTAGAAGTAATAGCAATACAAATGGATTGGGAATATGCGGTTCTAGGACTGGTAGCAATACCACTCGTGCTAACTGCCCGACTCATCAGTGTGGCATTACCTGGGGCAACTTTCCATGTAGTTGGATTAATACCATTTAATAAAGATGCCCTAACGGCACTGACGTGGGGAGGGTTAAGGGGAGGAATATCGATTGCACTGGCTTTATCGCTGCCACAATCTGATGAAAGAAATATTTTAGTAACAGCAGCTTACATCGTAGTAACATTCTCGGTGATTGTGCAGGGACTAACATTCGGGCGACTAATTAAAAAACTTTTCCCTACTACCGATAACTCATAATCTTTATGCACTTGGAAAGGAATCACTATGGATCTATTCAGCTTAAAAGATAAGACAGCACTTATAACTGG
>CAYUCO010000019.1:0-9616 GCA_964443385.1 uncultured Dehalococcoidia bacterium
GTTACTGTGGTGGCGTCTGGTTGAGTCGTCATTCTTTCCCTTATGACTCTTTCCATTCTTAAGAATCCGACTCTGAGCTGGTTTTGCAATAATTCTCCCACAGCTCTTATTCTTCGATTACCAAGATGATCTATATCATCATGGCCTTCCTGGGAGTTATTTACCATTATCATTTTTCTTATAACTGAGACTAGGTCATCTCTGGTCAAAGTGCATTCTGTGTTTTCAACATCGATTTCCAGCCTTCTGTTTAATTTATACCTACCCACATTACCCAAGTCGTATCTTCTAGGGTTGAAGAATAGGTTTTCCATAAGGTTGCGGGCATTTTCCACGTTTGGTGGCTCACCTGGTCTGAGTCGCTTGTAGAATTCTAGTAGTGCTTGATCTTGTGTTTTTATTTGCCCGTCTCTTTCAAGGGTGGTAGCAATGTATTTATGGTTTGGATTGTTGTCAACGTCGTCGAAAATGGAAAGTATCTCGGATTCTTCCACTATACCAATTGCCTTTAACAAAGTAGTAACTGATGCTCGTCTCTTACGGTCAACTTTGACGGATAGTACATCTTTGTTATTTGTTTCGAACTCTAGCCACGCACCCCTATACGGAATGAGCTTACCGAAACACATATCTCTATCAGTTGTAATGTCTTTTTCTACGGTAAAGTAGACTCCAGGTGACCTTACCAGCTGACTCACCACAACTCTTTCCGCCCCGTTTATGATGAAGGTGCCCTGAGATGTCATCAAAGGTATGTTACCCATGAAAAGCCTTTGTTCTTTGACTTCACCTGTTTCTTTTATTAATAACCGAGTTGTTATGTAAAGAGGAGCCTCAAAGGTTATCTCCCTTACTCGGCATTCTTGTTCAGTGTATTTAGGTGTCTGGAATTCGTGATCCAAGAATGATAGCTCGAATCTGCCCCCTGTAAAATCTTGTATGGGAGAGATTTCTTGAAACAGAGAAGTCAAACAATCTCCAACAAACCATTCAAAAGACTCCATTTGAAGTTGTATCAGGTTTGGCACGTCCAGTATCTGTGGAATTTTTGCGTAGGTCTTTTTTGGCACGGTAATATCCGGATTGTTAACAGTTCGAACAGATGAAGGGCTCATGGCAATTCACGCTCCTGGGTTAATTAAGAATGTGGTTTACTTAGACGCGAAAACGAGACAACGTTTATGTTGCCTCGGATTTATAAATAGAATAGAAAATGTGTCTGCCTCATAAAATGACAATAACCCATTGTATACCTAACAATAATCGACGTCAATAGGCTAAAAATATGTTAGGAAAAGTCAATCTATTCCTGAGTTACCCATATGCGGCTAGCTACTAGGTGTCCAATAGCGCCCTCACCATTTGTGGTCTTAATTATTATTATCCCTTTGTGTAAGCTGGATTCGATAATTTCCACTTTTTCATCAGGGAGAACATTTTGGGTCACTAGGAAACTTAATAGTTCCTGGTCTTCTTCTGGCACTCTTATAACTCGACATACATTTCCCTCTCCAACATCTCTTAGTGAAATTATGGGCTTATCTGGAGGTGAGTATTTGCTGTCTGGTATTGGTCCACCAAATGGACAAGTGGTTGGATACCCTAGTAGTTCGTCGATTTTGGCTTCCACTTCAGGGGAAATGGCGTGTTCTAATCGGTGAGCTTCTATGTGGGCTTTATCAAGATCCAAACCAAGTAAATCCACCACAAATCGTTCAGCAAGTCGGTGTCTCCTGATCATATCCTTTGCAGCCACTAATCCTTGTGCAGTCAATTTAACTTCTTTGTCGCTACCGAGGGTTAACAAATCTTCCTTTGACATTCTCCTCAACATTCCAAGTACGGATGGGAGACTTGTTCCCAGTCCTTCACTGGCTGGTAAGGATTTAAGGTGTTCTGCTAAATGTGCAGGAGTTGCTTTGATTCCTTCCTCTGATAAAATAAATAGTGAGAGCAAATAGTTTTCTGCAACCTGCGATAGTTTGTCAGTGTTAATTGTGTTTTTACGGTTTGTCATGTATTTATCGGCATCTTAAATTCTTTTATGTTAGTACAAGCACCACATAAACAATTTTCTTTCAACGGTATTAATGTCATCGTCTTGGATATCATCAGAATTTTACCACATGGATATAATATGCGATACAATTCTTAATTGAGGCTAGTATCGAAAATACCCATAATAGGTATTGCAGTAAATTTAAGGCTTGGTTATTATGGTTCCGCAAAATTCACTTGATTATGGTTGAAGCTATGGCTAATGTGGTACTGATTATAGATATGGTAAGAGGGTTTTTGGAGAACGGTAATCTATACTGTGGAGATGATTCCCGAACTATTATACCGAATGTGACTAAACTTCTGGATTCGGAGGTTAAGAATAACTCTGACCTAATATTTATATGCGATAGTCATGAACTCGGAGATTTGGAGTTTCAAATGTTCCCAGTCCATTGTCTATCAGGGTCATCAGAAACGGAATTGATACCAGAACTGGCTAACTATAGTGGACTGAGAATCGATAAAAAGAGATACAGTGCATTCTATGAAACCGAGCTGGCTAGGCATCTAGAGAGATTAAATCCGAATAAAGTGATAGTTTGTGGCGTTTGTACCGATATATGTGTGATGCATACTGTATCGGACGCTCGTAACAGAGATTATAACGTTACGATTCCAGCAGATGCAGTAGCATCATTTGACTTAGATGCACATAAATGGGCTATGGGTCACATGGAGAAAATTTTAGGAGCTCACATATCGTCTGTAAATGACATGGTATCGTGATAGAGATTTATTATAAAGGATTTTAATGTCACAGTCAGAATTTGACCCGAAACCATCACTAATGATCGGGGACACCGCCGACATAGCTTTGCACAGGAGTATATCCGTTCTACGTAGCGAAGGAGTGAATCCGTTAGTTACCATGGATTTTACTTCGACTTCAGCCGGGGTATTTTGTGGTATAAATGAAATCAAGTCTTTATTGCATAAAATTCTACCCGAAAGCAACAGGAATGTGTGGGCCATTGAGGAGGGCTCAGACATTACAGACCAAGAATTGGTTCTTCAAATTACGGCACCATACAATTCATTTGCTATATATGAAACTGCGATTACTGGGATAATGTCCCATTGTACTGGGTGGGCTACTGCTAGTAGAGATTGCGTCGAAGCAGCGGCCGGCGTTCCGGTCATTTCTACTGGTTCCGCTATAGTACATCCACATGTTGCCGGTATTATGGACTACTCTGCAGTGGTTGGTGGATGTGTTTCTTGTACAACAACCCTGGGAAGCAAATTGGCAGGCATAAATCCATCCGGTTCTATATCCCCCAACGTTATTCTTTTAATAGGAGATGCTGTGATGGCTATGCAAAATTTTGATAAAAATATGCCACAGGAGTATCCCAGAATGGCCCCGGTTAATGTGATAAAAGATGAACTTGAAGAAACGTTAGCGCTTGCGAGGGTAATGGGTCAAAGATTGAGAGGAGTTATATTGGATGGAAGTGCTAATGTGAACCCAGAGAGAGTAAAAGAGTTACGGGCTAGACTCTCATTATCTGGTTACCCTCATGTTGAGGTTTTGGTCAGGGGGAACATATCTGCTGAGGATATTAGGAGTTATTCTCAATCCGGAGTCTCCGTGAATGCTTTTGGAGTTGCAGATTATATTAGCGCTGCTAGTCCTCTTGAATTCAAAGCAAATATTAGCAAAGTCGACGATCAACCGGCCGCCAGGAGGGGAAGTATACCTGGTTCCGGATCAAATCCTAGGTTAATTAATATAATCCAGTAGCATTAAACTCAATGGTGACGACCTTTATAGCGTTAGTGTTTATTGCGAATCCGTCTGCTTTTCTGTAACCGACAACCCAGATAATTTTATCACCTAGAGTTACAATAGGGACCGAGTCCCTTTTAGAGTTTGGTATTTTGGTATCTACCATGAAATCTTGCAGCTTTTTTGCATTGTTCATACCGGTGGGGACGAATTTGTCCCCGGGTAATCTACCTCTAACGAATATAGGTTCTTCTATTTTCTCGGCTTCTAAGGAAATTATATACTCACTGGACAATTTTGTAGAAGATGTTTTTTCAACGTAAGAAACGATTTCCCATCCGGGAATAGTTGTTATCCCAGGTACTTTTATTAAGTGTTTAGCTAAGATTTGGGTTTTAGTTTCGGCCAGACAGTTTTTTGATACAAATTGTACTTCTTTATTGTCTATACGAACTATGAGGTTGTTAGGCAAGTGTACGATTTTACTTTTACCATTACTCGCCAAATCCAATATTGCATCTATATGTGCGCTCTTGATTTTTTTGGTGTTGCCAACTATTTTTTCATAGGCCAACAGAATCAAATTTGTTTGTATAACACGGTGTTGTTCACAGAAAGCATATCTCGAAAAAGTTACGCCATTTGGCGTGGAAATTATCACGTGTTTCATAGTCTCCAAAGTGATTGATTCAATATAGTCTTGATAGTGTCTCGCTGCCGAACTCATCCTTAGTAAAGCTTTGTCGAAACCTTGGTTATAAGACTTGATTCTAGGTATCAAATCAGCTCTTATTTTGTTTCTGGTGAAATGTATTGATGAATTAGATGTGTCTATTCTTGGCTGCAAGTTGTAGAAAGAACAATATTTTTCTGTTGAATCTTTGTCGACGTTCAATAATGGTCGCACCAACACAGTATAGGTATTGGTGTCTACAGACTGCCATTTGCTGAAAGGGGACATTCCGAGTAAGCCGTCCAATCCAGTGCCTCTGATCAAGTGCATCAGAATTGTTTCGACTTGATCGTTTTTTGTATGTCCAAGTACTATTCCGAATCCTTTTTCTTCCGTGACTACGCTAGAGAGAAATTCGTACCTCATGTTTCTAGCTGCCTCTTCTATTGAGGTTTTATTTGTTTTTGCATAATCTTTCACATTGCCGAATCTAGTGGTATACGGCAGTCTTAGTTGGCTTGCCATATCAATGACAAACCTTTCATCGTCATCAGATTCTCTTCCCCGTAGACCATGGTTCATGTGAGCTATGTGAAGCTTTAGATCAAGTTCGTCTTTCAGATCATTAAGCGCGAGTAACAGGGCCAGTGAGTCCGATCCTCCAGATAAAGCTACTACTAATGGTTTAATCCGGTCATGATCCGGTATTACACCCAGTGTTCTTTTGACGTCTTTTTTGATGTTATGTTCGATCATACCTTTGCATTTACAGAGTGTAGTTTTATTTGTTATACGAATGATGGTTTTTTGTTATTGTTACTTTTTCTATTTTCATTTTAGTTAATTCTGTGACCACTAGACGAATATCTTTGTATACAAAATGATCTCCTGCTACTGGTATTTTACCCAAATTTTCGAGTATGAATCCTGCTATCGTTTCGTAATCTCCCTTGGGTAAATCCAAGCCTAGTTCTTCATTTGCCTCTTCTATTTGCATCCCAGCATCTATGATGAAGATGTTTTCATCTATCTCTTCATATTCCATTTCAGGAAGTTCACCATCTTCTCCAACGGGACCAACTATTTCTTCGGTCAATTGTTTCAAGGTCACTATTCCAGATATACCTCCAAATTCATCAACCGCTATAGCAATCTGGTTACCTACTTGTTGCATTTCACCAAACAGGGTGCCGACTGTTTTGGTTTCAGGAACGAAATCTACTGGTCTCAGCAGTGTAGTTACATTTCCTGAATCATATATGTTGCCTTGTGCAATGGCTCCCATAACATCCTTAAGGAGAAGTATACCTAGGATATTTTCTGGATTTTCTTGGTAAACCGGAAAACGTGAGTGGGAATAGTTTTGATAGATCTCGAAAAACTGCTTTAAATTTGTGCCGGATTCAATCAAAACAAGTTCTGGTCTGGGTGTCATAATTTCTTTCAGTTGACGATCGCCGAATCGGAATACATTCTCTAGCATTTGTGCCTCTTGTTCCTCAACAGAACCTGATTCACGGCCAATGGATATAGCCGTTTTAACCTCGTCCTCACTAAAATACGCTCTATTGTCACTGCCCAGACAGAAAGCTACAATCCTGTTTATTCCTTGAAGGGATAAGGCGATGGGGAACAGCAATTTTTCCATAACATTGATTATTCTAGAGGAGAAGAAAAAAAGTGATTCCGGATATCTTATCCCAATAGTTTTGGGGAGTGTTTCTCCTAATATCAGTAGTATTACTGTACTTATGATAGTTGCTAAGAGCACTCCTCTGCCTTCCCCTATCAAACCTATCAAAATTACGGTAAATAATGCAGCAAACGCGGTGTTTACCAAATTGTTTACTAGGAGTATTGTGGGTAAAACCCGTTCTGGTTCCTCCATCATTTTGGATACGCGTTCAGCTCCGGCTATTCTATTTTCAGCCATACTCCTTATTCTTACTCTTCTAAGAGATAAGAATGCTGCCTCTGAACTCGAAAAAAAAGCAGACAATATCAGGCAGGGAAGTAGCAGAATTAGATAAATAGTTGATATGTGATCCATATATCCACCTCGGTTTAATGCTTATTCTAGTATCATTTAAGAATGTGCGTGATGCCAATTTGGTATTGGGGAATGATTAACTATAACGCTCAGAAGGTTAATGTTAATATAAGAGGTAAAGAGTTTCCCAAAGAAGAATCCGTTTGCAGAAATCATAGCATCGCCTCATTATAGTGTCAAAGATACGGGGTGTATTTTTATATGTGCGATGTGATCGTAAAATGCAAAACTGAAAATCTGATTGAACCGGTGTTTTTTTGAATATCGCTTATCCTACAAATGATGAATTAAAGAGTTTGGAAGATAGTGCAGTGGCATTTGCCATTGGGGCGAAGGATTTATTACAGAAAAACTTAGGAAACACAAATGTCAAATATAAAGGTGATGGTTTTTCTAACCCTGTAACAAACGTGGATTTGGAAATCGAAAAATATTTGAGAGAAGAGATATTAAAAAAGTTTCCAGATCACGCTGTTATAGGGGAAGAATACAAAAATGATGCAAGTGAATATAGCGATTTCATATGGGTTATAGATCCTATAGATGGAACTTCTAATTTTGTGGCAGGATTATCGATATATAGCATATCCATAGGACTATTCTATCAAGGTGAACCTGTAGTTGGGGTTATGTTTTCTCCATTTGACAATACAGGAGAAGGAATATATCGCTCCAGAAGAGGAGGGGGGTCGTTTCTTGCTGGAAATAAATTGGAAGTTATGAATATAACAGAACCCATATCTTCGAATCTGATTGGTCTTCCACTAGGATACAAAGGGATTAGGCTATTTGGTAATAGGACATACGGTGTGGGCAATGTCAGGATTACTGGCAGCATCAGCGTTGAAATGTTGTTGGTTGCAAGAGGTGTGTTTCAACATTCATTTTTTTCCCACCCAAAAATTTGGGATGTGGCGGCAGGCATAATAATTGTAAGAGAGGCTGGAGGGGAAATTCTGAGATTCAAAAACGGCGAATGGAACCCACTTGGTAATTTCATGGACAATCTGTTGGAAAAACCAGGAGAGGGATATCTTGAGGGTCTCAGAAATTGGAGCTACCCTCTCCTGGTAGGGAACGCAGGTTTGTTAGAACATATTACAACTAAGGGGCATGATCCGAATATCAGTCTAAAGTCTGGGATCGTTAAAATGAAGAAGCTGTTAGGCAAATTCATTTAATTCAATCCTTGCTTCCCCCCAGAGCTATAGATTCTAGTAGTTCTTTTCCGTTACCTTTGTTATTTCTGTGAATGCTGCTGTCAGAAATAGTCGCTGTTCTGGGTTCTATGTTTTTTTCATTGCCTATTAGTTCATACTTATGTTCGAGATCCAGAATTAAGCGGTCTAATTCTTGTTGGGCTCTTTGTGCTTCTAGATTTTTTCTGTCCACGTCCATCTGTACTTTCTTCAAGTGGTATCTGTCGTTGGAATCTAATTCATTCATTGAGGGTCTCCTTATTAAAACGCTGCATCAAAAATAGTACATATGTTCTATTCTGTCAAGAGGCTATTTTAAAACCAAGGCCATGGTACGTTTCGGCGATCATTATCTGGTTGAGGGAATTTTTGGTTTTGTAGAAGATTGTCTATTCGATTTTCCAGAGCTTGAGTTTCCAATGGGTCTAAGGTAGATTGCAAAACTGCTATCTCGGGTGGTTTGATTTTGAATGAATGTTTCAGTATATGTAATTGTTTTAAGATCGCTGTAGGGATGTTTTGGTCTATAAAATCCCATATAACAGTTCTTAATTTCCAGTCCTTATGGAACGTTAATCCGTGATCTATCGACCAAATGTGTTTCGTGTTGTCTGTGAAGCAATGGCTGGCTTTGCGGTCGGCATTGTTGGCAATGAAATCGAAGACGGCTATTTTCTTAAGTTCCTCAGGTTGATTTTCTCGAATGGTAAAGTAATTGGTTTCCGGGTCAGCATCGATAAACTGTTGTAATGATCCAATTCCATATGGGCCTTCTCTGATAACTGTTGTTGGGACAAAATGCCACTGGAGTAATTCAGATAATGCATAAGCAGCATATTCTCTCTGGTATAGAGTACCTTGAGGGAAATCCCATAGTGGCTGTTCCCCTGCTTCAGGTTTGTATATTGCTTTCAGGGTTTTGCCTTGGTACTCAACATCTACTAAAAATGTGTAATTTGAACCTATAGGTATTAATCCTAAAGGTGAGACATTGCCATTTTCAAGGTGATACGCGGTTTCCAGTTTAGATGGCATGTTCTTGTCTATCATATCAAGTTATTGTGGTTGTGTATTAAGGTAGATCAATTGGGATGATGTCCGTTAGATCGGGCACATCTATGGGGTTCATCACCCATAGGGGAATTACACAGAGGGCATAATGGTCTTCCGGCGGCGCAAACTTCTTGAGCTTGATCGGCGAATAGATTCAGTCGCTCGTTATGTATTTTAAATACGAGATGTGTTTCAGGTTCGGTATTATTCTCGAGCCCATAAACAGATATTGAAAACAGATTTTCTTCTTGGATGTAAAACAAATTTATATTACCTACATCAATTGCAAAAGAGTCTGGTCCTCTACTGCCCTCATCCGAAATATAGCCTGTTGAAGGGGTTTCATGAATTTTTTCTGAGTAACCAACATTTATTATCTCTTGTTTTATAACTACTGACAGCCTGAAAAGCTGAGTTTTCTCCAACCAAAGATCTGCGGAAAGATTTCCAGAAGAGACGATTATTCTAAAACGTCTCTGACCAGGTTCCCCAATGGCCTCTGCTCTTATAGAGTCTATCAAACCGAGATTGTACCTAGGATTATCCATGTGTGTCCTCCGTATACTACACAATTGATTTGGAGTTTACTTTAGAAAAAAAAGGGGTCCTTACAAGGACCCACTTTTAAGATGTATGGGTAAATTAATATTGGACTATTTTATTTCCTTAATAAGGTAGCTCATATTACCCCTAGGGGTTTCGACTTCAACAGTATCTCCCACTATCTTGTCTACGACTGCTTTACCAACAGGAGACTGGACAGACATTTTGTGATCTAATGGACTTGCTTCGGAAGCATTTACTATAGTGTAAACAAATTCTTCTTTGTTTGATTTATCTACTAACTTTAT
>CAYUCO010000020.1:0-6538 GCA_964443385.1 uncultured Dehalococcoidia bacterium
CCACTGTCGTTTCAGATTTGTTTTCCAGAGAAGTAAAAATATTCGATGCTATCGACTCTATATTTTTGGGGAAAAATACGGAGTTTTTGAAGGTAATACAAAAACTTCAAAATGAGGGAATGATGACCGCCCAAGTTGTTACTATGTTTGCCCGCCAGTTGCGACTACTTTTATTGGCGAAACACCTCCAGAAAAAAGAAGTTAAGACAGGTGCTTTAGGGAAGTTATCTTCATATACGAATAACAGGTGGGTGGCCCGGAAAATATTGGATCAATCTAGAAAATATCCAGAAGATGTGCTACTAAATATACATACAGCTTTTATCGGTGTGGATTATTTATTCAAAAGTGAATCTATTAATCAGGATTCATTGGGCAAAATAATGATCGAGGCTATGGCATTCTCCGGGCAGCGCTGATCCTATTAAACTTTGTGTTAATTACTCATCGAAGCTTTATGTATTTGAATGCCTCTGCGTATTTTATGGCGTGGGGTGTTCCAACATCACTGGCTCGCTGTTTTAGACGAGTTTCTAGTCTTTCCAAGCTTTCTGCGTCAGTACCTACTTGGGAAGCATGCTGTTTAAGGGCTGATACTTTGATATCTATTGTCTCTGTAATGTCTATCCAGACGCTTGCGTTACCTTCTCGTGTTGAAAGGTATACTTCTAGCACTTTGTGAGGTAGAAGGCCTTCGTCTTCAACCAATTCTGGGAACATATGGTAATCACGTGCAGATGGAAATATTGCGTCTAGTGCAGTATCACCTGCGGCCCTGTGATCAGGATGGTTTATATTGGAATCCCCGTATCGGTTGGTTGGGTCTTGGCAGATTACAACATCCGGTTGGTGAATTCTGATCTGGCGTACTATATCCTTACGTAATGAGAGAGTGTTCTGTAACATACCGTCTGCATGTCTTAGAAAAACTACTTGTTCACCCCCAATCACTCCACAGGCATTTTCTTGTTCTCTCTCTCTGATCACTGCGAGTTCTTCGGGTTTCATGTTCGGATCTGATGTTCCTTTATCGCCACTCGTGCAGAGTAGATAAACTATCGAGCACCCTTCTTTTGCCCATTTAGCTAAAGTCCCTGCTGCCATAAAGTCGGCATCGTCTGGATGAGCTACTATAATCATAACTTTTTTGTTGGTTCTCTCTGTATGTTCACTCATTTTTATCTCCTGAGGTTATTATAAGCACAGTATTCGTTTTTCAATTATGGTTCAGAAGTTTATTAATCACGTTTAAGAAATTGTTTTGTTTAGTACTTTTGACATTACCATTTGGTAAGATTTGTATGTCTTTTGTTTTGTCTAACATTTCCAAATGGCTTACAATCTCTGATAGAGCGGCGAAAAACCCACCACCAATTAACTTTCTAGGTGGAAAGAGTTTTCTTGTTATTTCTGGAGGACTTTGAACTCCAGATTCTATTACATTAAGAATTCTCTTAAGTCTCGTGGAATGGTGTAATATTATATCCTTGCCTCTCAGCAAATTTCTGATGTTGAATTTATCGTTGTTGAATAATCTGTGTGCGGGTAGAACCGTTTTACGATTATTCAACTTCAATGTTTTTCCCAAGGAAGACAGGTAACAATATAGTCCGTAATGGTTGCTTGAATCCTTGTATTCGTCGGGTATCTTGTCCATTAAGTCTTCCGGATATTTTCTCACTATAGTGGGGTGTGGGGTTATCTGCGGTAATATATGATCACCTGTAAACAATACCCCGTCCATGTCTATACATATTTCGTCTACAGAATGGCCCGGAGTGTATAGGAACGTCATTTTACCAATTGAGTCACCGTCTTTGATCGGATGTGTCGCAGAATCTTGTTTAATGATTTTTTGTTTTGACTCGTCGTATCCTTTAAATCTTGATCTATATTTCGCGTAGTCACTTTTGAGTTTAGATGGTGAAGTATCGGTGTGCTTTCTAAATTCAAGAATTGATTTGTGCAGCAGTGAGTTGGAATTCAATCCTGAATACGAACTGTGTTGGCCGAGAAAGAAAAAATACATTTCCTGTGCCCATAAAACTGCACCACTTTTTTCTATTAGGTCGTATGTGTTTCCATCGTGATCTTGATGTCCGTGACTTATTATAACTCGCTCAATATCTGTAACCTTTTTCCCAATAGCGTCTAATCCTGCTTCCAATGAAGGAAGAGCTCCGTAGGGTCCGGCGTCTATTAGTGTCCAGCCGTCGTTATTTACAAGGTAGGACCAAGTTGGCCCGGTTCTATTAGGTAGGAGGTGAGGCAATGAAATGGCAAAAACCTCTACCGAGCTTTCGAGTGTTATGTGTAGGACCATGTTGTACCCATCTTCATCACCGTTTCTTACGATATGCAGATCTTTTAGGTACGGATTTGTTGATGGATTCCAAAGTGGTGATCCAGGTTTAATTGACAAACTGCCTCGCCTTAATATTTGAATGAATATGGGGTGAGCGGAGGGATTTGAACCCTCGATCTCCAGGGCCACAACCTGGCGCCTTAACCACTAGGCCACGCCCACCACGAAACCGTTTCGCAGACGTGGAAAATTTTAACATTGGTCATAGGAGAGGTCAATGATTTATGGCAAATCTTGAAACCTTTAACTCTGACAATGTTTTGGGGCAAGACTCGATGTTTTTCACGTTTCGCATAGGTTGGATGTCAACTAACTGGATAACTATTTAACATTATTCTAGCTTTCTTTAGTATCTTGTACAGTGCGGGATATATATCCAAAGAAGAATCTATAATATAGTGATGGCTCAGGATAGGCTGGGCAGTTCTTTTTAATTTATAGTACACAGACATATCCGCAGAAGAATTATTTTTGGGATCTGGCTTAGATATTCTTAGATTCAGTCTATCTCTCACTATATCCTGTGGGGCTGTTAAAGCTACTAATAACACATTTGCATCACTGTTTTCTGCTATCCGATATAGTCTTTTCCTATTTTTCCTCAACAAGTTTGTGGCATCTAATAGGACAGAGATATTGCTTAGTAACAGCTCTTCAATCAACGCGTGACAGACACTGAAAACGGTAGCATTTTCGGTTCCGGTATATTCTGGGTTCTTGAACAATGTACGCCTAATGAAATCAGTTTCAATTATCGTTATTGGTAAGCTGTCAGCTATGATATTAGCTAGATGTGACTTTCCTGTTCCAGGCAGACCACTGAGAATAATTAAGATGGTTTTATTCGTATCACTAGGTTTGGATAAAGTTGGTAAATTCTTGCGTATTTTGTTTAGATTAAATTTGTGAAAGGTCATAATAGTTCTCACTGCCTTGTCCGTTCAACAGTATTTGCCATTATAATGCACACATATATTTAAGAAACGCTAGATCGTTATTTCCATTTTTTGTAATGTCTGTGATATATTGCCATAAATTATAAGAAACTCTTTAGGAGTAAAATGTTTAATTTAGGAATATTAACTAGTAGTGATGCTGGATCTTCTGGCAAAAGAGAAGACACTAGTGGGTTATTTATTAAAGAACTGTTTGAAGATAAGGGTTTCACCGTGGTTTTTTATGAAATAGTACCGGATGATATCACTACAATTGAGAATAAGATAATTTCATGGGCTGATGGAGGCAGGGTTAATCTCATCATTACTAATGGTGGAACAGGTTTAGGTCCTAGAGACGTTGTCCCGGAGGCCACGAAGAATGTTATAGAGCGTATGGTACCGGGCATCTCGGAAGCTATGAGGCAGCATGGTTCTCAATACACAAAACTAGCTATGATTAGTAGAGGAGTGTCTGGTATTCGTAATAATTGTCTGATAATTAATCTGCCAGGCAGCTTGAAGGCTGTAAAGCAATGTTTAGAGGCAGTTGAAGATGTTATTCCTCATGCTCTAGAAGTATTGACAAAGATAAGGGTAGAGGAACATCCGTCCTAATTGAATTATCCATGAAAATCTATGTATTAACACTTTTCCCGGAGATGTTTCAAGGACCTTTTCAATACAGCATAATTGACAGGGCTGTTCAAAATCAAATTGTTGATATAGAGATTCACGATATTCGGGATTATTCGGAAGACAAGCATAGAAAGGTTGACGATTATCCTTTTGGTGGAGGAGGCGGCATGATCCTGAAACCAGAGCCTATTTTTTCTGCCATTGAATCAATAAAGAATAAAATAGGTAAACAGCATGGAGAAGAGGCCGTTGCGGATACTAAAGTAGTGCTTATGTCTCCACAGGGCGATGTCTTTGACCAGAGAAAAGCAATAATACTTTCTGGTTGTAGTTCATTAATATTCTTATGCGGACATTATGACGGCATTGATGAAAGAGTTATAGATCAGCTGGTAGATCTGGAAATAAGCATAGGGGACTACGTGCTTAGTGGAGGCGAATTGCCAGCAATGGCTGTAATTGATTCCATTGTTAGATTGTTGCCCGGAGTGCTAGGGAATCGAAAATCTATAGAGGATGATAGTCATTACATAGAGGGATTCATACAATTTCCACAATATACCAGGCCATCTTCGTTCAGAGATTTAGATGTTCCAAACGTGTTGCTTTCAGGAAATCATAAAGAGATAGAGGAATGGAGAATGGAGCAAGCCGTCAAACGCACCATAACCAAAAGACCAGATTTAATTGACTACTCGGAATCCCATCGTGACATCGATTCTCTGAATGATACAGAATAAACATAACATTATTGCAGAGCTATAACACTAGCCGGATAAAGTCGTTTAACATCATTTATTTCTAAATACTTTTCTGAGTTTCATGAATTAACACATATTTATTCCTGCCTTGCTATAAGGTTAATCCAATGGTTTAAACGCGATCATAAATTTACCAAAACTTTTGTAATTAGGGCTTGCTTTTTCCAATAACTAGTATTATTCTATGGTGGAAATTGGAGTAAATAGGAATTAAATGGGGACAAAAGTGAATCCTGTCGACCTTTTCTATGGAGAACTGAATAAGAAAGTAGACCTGCAGGGCAGGATATCGCTGCCGTCCCGTTATAAGGAAAGATTCAAGGGGGGGCTAGTCTTACAACGTGGATACGACCGTTGTATAAACATATGGCCTCCCTCTGAATTTGGAGACTATGCCAGGCAGGTCGCGACTTTACCTACTAATATCTCCAGAGAGCGTAGGCAAAGAAGGAATTTGTTCTCGTCGTCATTTGATGCAGAAATGGATAGACAAGGAAGGGTTTTGATACCTGGCCGGTTAAGGGATTATGCACATATAGACGAAGAAGTCGTAATAGCTGGCATGGGTTCCTACTTGGAATTATGGTCCAAAGACGAATGGGAATTAGAACGAGAAGCGATAGAGGCTGACTCCTCTAGGATCGCAGAGCAAGGGGAGAATTACAGATGAATAACTCTTTCCCTAAATATCACGTACCAGTTTTGTCAGAAGAGCTTGTTGATGGTTTGCGTATTAAACCCAAGGGTAAATATATAGATTGCACCATCGGTGAAGCTGGTCACACACAGGCAATCTTAGAATCAACCCAGCCAGCCCCGACAATTTTAGGGATAGACCTGGATCTAGATGCGATATCTTCCTCAAAACAGTCTCTCAATAGTTATTCAAAAAACGTTACTTTTATAAATGACAATTTCGGTAATCTTAAAGCAATAGCAACTAAAAACGGATTCTCTTCGGTGGACGGTGTTTTCTTCGATCTTGGGTTATCATCTTTGCAACTTGAAAAACAGGGTAGGGGATTTAGTTTCAGGTCAGATGATTACCTTGATATGAGATTTGACAAAAATCAAGATTTTACAGCCTGGGATGTTATAAACACCTATCACGAAAAAGATATTTCTAGGATTGTTGCGAACTACGGAGAAGAATCGAAACCTGATCGCATAGCTAAAGCAATCGTTAGAAACAGACCAATTGATACAACTTTGCAATTATCAACTGTGGTTATTAAAGCATTGAAACGTCCTTGGAGTAAGATTCATCCTGCCACGCGGACTTTTCAGGCCATTCGGATGGAAGTTAATGGAGAGATGGAAAATCTAGAATCTGCACTCTCTCAATCCCAGGAAGTCTTAAGCTCAGGTGGTCGATTGGCAGTCATAAGTTACCACTCTTTAGAGGACAGATTGGTGAAGAATTTTTTAATTCAGAAACATAGAGAAGGCGACACTTTAAGGATAATCAATAAAAAGGTGATCAAGCCTTCTCATACCGAAATCAGGTTGAACAGAAGGAGTCGAAGCGCCCGGATGCGGGTGGCGGAGCGAATTTAGAAGGCTAGGCCTTCTATTAGATACTAGCTGGTAAAGGGGGAACGTCGCAGGAATTGAACAGTAAATTGATAGAAATAAATAGATAAATGAATATTTTGCGATCGAACCCAAGATGCAAATAGATTTACTAGGCGATTTCCCCCATACACCAGTTAACTTATTAAAAATATAGAACACTAAAACAATGCGAAACGAATTATACCATACAGTCATAGATGTAGGAACATCCAAAGTTTGTACTCTGATCGGCAGATCCAGTGAAGATCAAGAGATACAGATTA
>CAYUCO010000021.1:0-4558 GCA_964443385.1 uncultured Dehalococcoidia bacterium
CACAGGGATACCGAATTGAGAGAGGATAGCTTTTGCTTGATACTCGTGTACCTTCATTCTTTATCTCCACAAGGATTTGTATGAGTGCTCCTGCAATCTGCAATAATGTCACTAGAGTAAAACAAGAGTTTAATTCGACACTGGAGACCCATTGAATTAAATCATAACCATCTTATCCGGACCTGTCTATAGTAGTAAAGTTGATTTACGCCATTATTCACGCAACTAATAATGTATATCTTTACTGGTGCCCCCACCCGCTGCAATAACATCTCCATTAATGGCAATGGATTTCGGAGATGCAAGAAATGCAGCTATATAAGCTATGTCGTTGGCATCTATTATAGTTTTGACACTATTGGCTTTCGCCATTAGTTCTTCAGCTTCAGCAAAACTAATACCGAGACTTACAGCTTGATTAGTTAGACTATCAAAGGTTCTTTCGGTACGAGTAGCACCAGGGTGAATTACTGTGCTATTAATTCCATATGGTCCCAACTGCTCTGCCAAATTCTTTGTCATTGCAACAACAGAAACGTTGCGCATACTTCCAATAGTACTACCAGATTGTCTAGCATTAAGACCGCTGATGTTAATTATTCGCCCCCAACCATTTTGCTTCATATATGGAGCCACTGTTCTTGCACATCTCAAATAGCCCATAACTTTAACATTCATATCCAACCAAAATTGGTCTTCTGTCAAATCATCTAAGTCAGATGTCACTGATCTACTACTTCTTTCCGCAGCGCAATTGACCAATATGTCTATCCTGTTCAGCTTTGAAATAGCCTGTTCAATCATAGATGTAACGGAATCCTGATCCCCAGTGTCAACAACTATTGGAATGACTTTCCCTCCTGTTTCAAGGGTAATATCTTTGGCCGCAGATTCAAGATTATTAAGATTTCTAGACGATATAATTACATCCACTCCCTCAAAAGAAAGTTGTTTGGCAATTGCCTTCCCTATTCCCAAACTGCCACCCGTAACTATAGCCGTTTTGCCTTTTAGATTTAAATCCATTGTGAAACCTCCATAATTGAAAAATTGCAGTCAGATCGTTAATGTAACGTAAATATACGATTAATTAAACCAACAAGGAAATCAGTATACTGTCAACAATGTTGCAAAGTATACGTTAACGGGATTGAATAGACATTTTCTCAATGATATAATGCCGCGCAGTGCTACAACCAACTCTGTTAGGAGGAACACAGAATGACATATATAATTGCCGAGCCTTGCGTAGATGTAAAAGATGGAGCTTGCGTAGACGTTTGCCCTGTAGACTGCATATATGGACTAGATAGTGACGAGGATCGTATGCTGTACATATCGCCTGACGAATGTATAGACTGCGCTGCATGCGAGCCGGTATGCCCAGTGAATGCTATTTTCGCCGAAGATGATACTCCAGATAACTACAAAGCATGGATACCAATACACTACGACTTCTTCACAGATGAAGCTGGTGCCAGAGGCAAAGTAGACGAACTTAAACCAAGATAAATTCGCGGTTGTAAACTAGTTAATAAAAAAAGTAGATGGTTAGTATGTGACCATCTACTTTTTTATTTTCACTTTAATTTCTCAGAGATCAAACATCCAGGAGTAACCTTAAGTGGGAACTCCCTACATACTTTAGGTCTATCCTCGTATATTCGACACATTGATGTCTCTGAATCAAGCATAGGGCAATGAAATCCAGGATGATCTAAAAATTTCAATATATAATCGCCATCTATTGTTGCAGAAGAAACAACAGGCAGTTGAAGTTGTTTTCCTATGTTTTTCAAAAATTTGTGCTCGACTACAGTGAGCTGAAGAACCAATGGACCCCGGCAGCACATTGCCTTACATTTATTGATACAAATTTTATTATCATCATCCATTGACGTTCCCGTTCAATCTATACTTGTAAGACTTAACAATTAACGTAGCACCAAGCAGCATAAATTTACTGCAATTTTACCAAATATCTGGTGACACGGACCATATATGCCATGATTATGACGCCACCAGTAGCAATAGCGATAGGGGCAGAGAATAGGGATGCCAGCCATCCCATAAAAAACCCTCCAACAGGAGTGAATCCGAATGTTAGGCCATATACCCCCAAAACCCTGCCTCTCATTTCCTCTTTCGATGATAACTGTATCATAGTGCCCATCGTAACATCATAGGCCATTAAAGACCCTCCTACCCAAGCAACCAATATGGTAGACAATATAAACCAACTTGAAAATGCAAACAGAACCAAACCCACACCCGAAAATATAGCAGTTATAACTAAAAGCAGCGACTTATATTTAAAGTCTCCTAAGAAAGCCACAAGTAGTGTGCTTACGGTTGCACCAACTCCACTGGCAGCAGACAATATTCCTAGCCCCATAGCATCTACAAATAGGACGTCTTTGGCCACTACCGGTAAAATAATTAGGTGTGCAAAACCGAACGCTTCCATAATCAAACTTAGCAACAAAAGTTCTCTGATGTTTTTCCTTGTGAATATATACTTTATACCCTGTTTTGTAGAAAACCAAAAACTCTCGTTGGCAGCACTTAGTATTCTGGATTCGACTTTAACAAAATATAGAAACCCGAGCCCTATTATGGAGCAACAAGCGGCAAAAATATAACTACTTCCAATACCGAACCGATAGATTAGATACCCAGCAATTACAGATCCTATTATTCTGCTAATATTCATGGCCAGCAACCTTGCGGCCATTGCGTTTAACAACCTGCTCGAGCCAACAAGTTGATAAGCTATTGAATTTACTGCTGGCTGTTGTGCTGCCATTACAATACCTTGGAAAAATGCACCTAAAAGAACATGCCACAGAACGATCCGATCATAGATAACCAAAAGTCCCATTGTAACTATAACCGCAGATCCAAACACATACAGGACACAAAGTACCATTTTCTTATCGAAACGATCTACTATTGTGCCTCCAACTGCTCCAAATATTACTAGTCCGGAGCCACCCACGCCTGCTGCAGCTCCGACCCAAAAAGGTGAACCAGTAATATCTAAAATCAACCAGCCTTGGGCAAGCATTCTGACACCCATAGCCATAGAGGAAAAAAACACACTTACCCAATACCATCTAAAGTCTTTAACCTGGAATGCGCTTAATAGGTCATGCCTAAATAATCTGTATCTTGTGTTGCTATGATCACTAACCATATCTAAATTCACACCACAACCAATCTAACAAATATATTCCAGGGAAGATAGACAGTTGACTGTAGGAGTCAACGTGACTAATATACGCTTGACTGTGAAGTTTATATTAAATCAATCAAAAAATTTATAGAAATATTTACAATCTATTAAGAACAAAAAACCACTCGGGACAATATAATTAAGCATGCTAAATATCTGGAAAAACGAAGATTCTGCCAAGATGTCGGATCTGGACCAATTAATCTACCAAAGTCACCTAATAGGTAAAGAAGAATCACTAGTTCTTTGGGGTGGAGGGAATACATCCATCAAAACCATTGAAAAAGATTTTTTCGGCGTGCCTCAGAACGTTCTCAGAATAAAAGGAAGTGGGTCAGATCTAAAATCCGCAGAGGCTAAGGACTTTCCGGCAATAAATCTAGACAGGGTTCTGCCTCTACTCGAGAGAGAACATATGTCTGACGATGCAATGGTAGACTTTCTGGATCATTGCCTGATTGAATCAAGTGCACCGAGACCATCCATAGAAACACTGCTGCATGCTTTCCTGCCATTTAAAAGTGTGGTGCACAGTCATGCTGACGCCATACTATCCCTCACCAACACAAAAAAACACAAGGACATCATACAAAAGGCTCTTGGTGGCTCAATTATAGTGCTACCTTATATGCGACCAGGCTTCAAACTCTCTAAGGAAAGTGCAGAGAGTTTGGAGAAACAAAACAATGCTAACGGTTTAATTTTGGTAAACCACGGCCTAGTCACCTGGGGAAATACTCCAGAGGAAGCTTATTCAAAACATATAGATATCGTCACACAAGCCGAAAAATTCGTAACAAAGACCCGTAAGCATAAAACACAAACAGAAACCCAAGAGCGTTTTTACAACCAGAAATTGGTGTCAGCAGTAACCCCATTTATTAGAGGTCTAATAAGCAAGAATGATAAATCTGTATTAACGTTTCACTCCGACGAAAAAATTATTGAATTTGCAAACATGGAAAACATTGAAAGTTTGATTAAAATCGGCGCTGCTACTCCTGACCATTTGATGCATTCTAAACGTCTGCCACTTTTTGTTAAAAACACAGACAAATACGATTCAGAAGAACTTGTACTAGAGATTAAGAACGCTGTCGATAAATACACTAACAATTATACTAAATGGTTCTTAAAACACACCGATCACGCACATCCCATGCTAGACCCTTTTCCTAGGGTCATTATAATAAGAGGGTTGGGAATGTGGACGGCAGGTAAAGATAAACGATCTGCACACATAGCACAAGATATATATAGTCACACAATCGACATCGTAATCAACGCTGACTCAATTGACAGTTATACTTCCTTGTCAGATCA
>CAYUCO010000022.1:0-2297 GCA_964443385.1 uncultured Dehalococcoidia bacterium
GGAGAAACAAGTAGGGTCTATTTCATGCCTAATATGGTACACAGAGGTATTGGTAGACACTAGAAAACACCTACTTTGCAAGCAGGGGGTCAAGAGTTCGAGCCTCTTCAGCTCCACCAAAAATCTAGGCACAAATACCCAACAAAATAGCCCTCTTGCGTATCACAGAGGGCTATATTTTTGTCCTACTACGTCAGTTACTACGTCAGTTTGTAGGAAAACATGGCCATTTGGTAAGATAGGCTCATGATTCGATATATTGCTTTGTTAGCCGCTATGTTGATGTTTGCTATTTCATGCTCAGATGGTTCTGATAAGGAAACTGTTCAAGTTGCTACGTCCACGCCAGCACCTACTCAGGTGCCACCAACACCTACCGTCGTATTCACTTCAACTCCACCCTATAAAGGTACTCTTTGGATTCCTAATACTTCTGAAATTATAAATGAATCTGACCCTACCAGTTTCAACACATTAACGAAAATATCTGACGATACAAGAAGGATGTTTGACCGTAGAAACGGATGGATTACTGTGACTCCATTTTTGTTTCATGCAACTTTCACGGACGGTAAAATCATAGAAGTTCAGGTCAATCCCGAATTTGAAAGTGTAGAAACTGCTAGGGAAATAGCCCTTATGTATGTTGGTCCAATTGGTCGATTGCCCACCATACTTCTACAAGACGTTGAAACAATTTGGATTCACAAAGGGAACGAGCCTTTTGGTGGTGGTAATAATAACCTCTTAATCCACCACAAGCAGGGATTGGAATACATGGAATATGGTAATTTAGAGGAAGCGTTTTTTCACGAGGCATGTCATACGTCACTAGATGCATACCACTACAACAACAGTTGGGAAGCAGCCCAGAAAGCAGACGGGAGTTTTATTTCCACTTACGCCAGAGATTATCCAACTCAAGAAGACGTGGCTGAAAGCTTTCCTATGTACTATGCTTTGAGATATAAATCTTCTCGCATTCCCCAAGCTCTGAAAGACACAATCATAAAAACAATACCTAACAGAATAATATATTTCGATAAAAATCTTGCTGATCTTGAGCCAAAACTTTCATAGCCGAATTGACTAACAGTTATGTATGTAAGTCGGAGCATGGTATCTCGGTAGAACGTAGCCGCACTGGTAGGGAAAGAACGATAGTGCTTAGCCGAACAACCTAACATATGTCCCATACGCATGATTCAGTAGCATGCCGTCTTTAGGATGTAAAGTAATAACTAGCAACTTTGATGCTTAGAACTTCAACCAGACAGCCATAGTTCTGGATATTAGCTGCAGTCGGGACGGGCAGAATGCTAATTAGCAATGAACCTGCAGTATTTGGTGTAACCAATGTGCCTTGTAAAGACACATCATTTTGACCAGAGGATATGGTCAAACTTTGTATTTGGGTTCTCTGATATCCGACTTCCCAAAATAAAACCAAATGAGCTTGATCTAAAGATCCCAGAGTGTACCTTACGTCAGCAATAATATTGACAGGGGTAAACACGTTACCCAAGTTACTACCATCCGAGTGGTTTAGTCCCAGTAGTTCAACGCTGTCTCTTCCCAAGGGATCTTGGCCCCCTAAACACCCTGTAGGACCCGGAGGAAGCTGAATAGAAGATATAGGTGTGGGTGCAGGCGTGGGTGTGGGCGTAGGTGTAGGTGTAGGTATTGGGGTGGGCTGAGGTGTAAGTGTAGGTGCAGGGGCTGCTGCTGGTGCAGCGGTGGCTGCTGGTGCAGGGGCGGCTGCTGGTGCAGGGGCGGCTGCTGGTCTTTGTGAAGTTTGTATTACGTCGATAAGTATAGTCACACTAATCCACAAAACGATAATCAAAACGATAATCAAAGGAATCCCAATAATCTTAAAATAGTCACCTTTGGTTTTATTGGGAGTAGATTTGAGCCCAATGATTATAGCTACTACTATACCGATTGCTGCTCCTACCACCATACCGATTCCACCGACCATAATGATTATTAGTAAACCTATAATTCCGGCACTAGCCATTTCTGAGGACATAGTGGCGAAGGCAATAACCGAACCAATCACTGCGCCAGCGAAACCAAAGCCAAAAATCAACCCAGTGCTATAAGCTATGATGGCAAAAACATTGATGCCAGGCCGTATCATGGATGCTCCGCATAAAGCACAGAACTTCGCATCCATCGAATTTTGAGCGTTGCATTTTGAACACTTCATAGGTGAATATTACCATGACGATAACAACCCCTGCACAAACCATACACTCTAAAAAGAGGATGCCAAGAAGAGGGTCGTGGGTTCG
>CAYUCO010000023.1:0-2485 GCA_964443385.1 uncultured Dehalococcoidia bacterium
GTTCAACATGCCGATATAGATAAAGCTGGACCAGAAACCCCCGTTACTCTAAATGTTGACGGATATATAGCGGCAGGTCAGTTACCAGACCGACCAGTTACTAAGGGTAATGCTTTTCGTATCATGACTGGAGCGCCGATACCACCAGGTGCAAATACAGTTATCCCTTTTGAAGACACAAGCGAATATGAATTGAAAAATGCAGGCTTAAATCCCGTAGATCTAGACAAAGTTGATATAAAATTGGAATCTCCAGTAGGTTCCAATGTTAGGCCGGCGGGACAGGATATTCAGATAGGTGAAAAAGTATTATCCAAGGGAGTAGTTTTACGTCCAGGGGAAATTGGAGTGATAGCCTCTCTTGGTAGAAATAAAGTCAGAGTAATCAGGCGTCCATCCATAGCTGTTTTGGCTACGGGGGATGAATTGATAGAGCCCGGCAATCCCTCTATAGAAGGTAGGATTTATGATAGTAATAGTTATGGGGTATGTGCATCTGTAGTTAAATATGGAGGTCGGCCCACTTTTCTTGGTATTGCCCAAGATAATTTAGTGTCAATGAACAGTAAAATAGAAGAGGGATTCAATGCTGATATGATATTAACTTCAGCTGGTGTTTCAAAAGGGGATTACGATATCGTAAAAGATGTTTTGATCAGTAGAGGTGAAATCGATTTTTGGTCTGTTCGCATGAGACCTGCAAAGCCGCTTGCCTTTGGAGTGTTATTTTCTGATGATGGTAAAAAGATTCCACATATTGGTCTTCCTGGCAATCCGGTAAGCGCTCTGGTCGCTTTTGAAGAATTAGTTCGTCCGGCAATATTGAAGATGATGGGATATAAAGAACTGGACAAACCAACAGTAAAAGCAGTATTGGAAGATGATATTGTTAACAATGACGGTAGGCGAGTTTATGCTAGGGCGATAATTACTAATAGAAACGGCAAGTATTATGCCAGCCTTACTGGTAACCAAGGTTCTAATGTTTTAACCTCCATGGTCAGAGCTAATGGTTTGGCTATTTGCCCTGAAGATGTGGCATGTATGAAAGCTGGTCAAGAGGTTGAAGTGCAAATGCTTGACTGGGCCGACGGTGGGTACTCAAGATGATTTCCTTCTTGCGTATCCGGACTCACTGAGCCTGAGTAACCTTCTGTATTTGTGCTAAATATATATATTCATTGGCCGCAAGATTAGGGTGAAAGTTTTTAACTTCTGGCCACCATACCCAAGTTGAAACTTTTGTCAGAGGCATGAATCTGATGCTGTTTTCCATGATTCCTCTTTGTATATCCAAGATAATAGTTTTTCTCTCGTTTCTGTCATTTGTAGTTGATTGATCGTTGATTAACGAGTCAAGTGAGTTGTTTTTGTATCCGTGGGTATTCCATTTTCCTTTACTATGAATTACTGAAAAAAGATACATGTTAGCTGTAGCAACTGGAGCTTTTGGTCCTATGAACATTTGATAATTACCTTCATACCAAATTTTTTCAGGATAATCCGTAGGGTTAATTACAGACGTTGTTATATCAAAGCCAGCGTCCGTTAGTTGCTTGCCCAAGTAAAAACCATATTCTAAATATTTGTCTCCATAGTCAGCTATGGTTAGTTCCAGTGATATCTGCGTTTCGGGCAGTGATTCAATGAGGTTCAGAGATTCTTCTTGATTGCCCAGATAATTCCTTAATTCTGTAGTGGATAACTCCCAAGTGGGTTCTGATGTGGGTATCCCAGAACTTACAAAACCTAATCCTTCCCAAACATCATCTATTGCCTTCCAAGGATCTATTGCGTTAAATATGGCCTTTCTTACCAGAGTTTGATCCAATGGAGCTCTTGAGGTATTCAGTGCCATTTCCAGGCCAACACCCGTTTCTTGGTAAATCAAATGGGATATGTTTTGATCCAGTTTGAGAATGTCATGTAAATATTCATTGGGCGTTTCTATTAAGTCTATTTTTCTTGTCATGAAAGCAGCCACAAGAGTTTGTTCGTTGGGAATATGTAATATCCTCAGTCTGTCTAATCCTGGCATATTCGGTTCGTGATATTGATTGTTCCCTTGGAAAAAATACCCTATCTCTCCTCGAGTTCCTCCCCAAATCCAAGGCCCCGTTCCTATTACTGGTCCTTGTTTAAGATCACCAGTCGAATCTACCGCTTCTGGGGCCACAATCTTATTTAATCCATTGGCCAAGTTAAACAGAAAATCAGCATCAGGTTGATGAAGATCTATTTTGATTTCTTGTTGGGATAAAGCCTCCACGTTTTTTATAGACTTCAGCAGTTGTGCATTTGGGTTTTTCTGGTCCCTCTGTCGATTAATACTGTAGACGACATCGTTTACATTCATACGTCTGCCTGATACAGGAGGAACATCGTGCCAAAAGACATCGTTCTTAATAGTGAAAATGTAAGTATTAGAGTTTTTATACTCCCAACTTGAACATACATCACACTCTGTTGAAGATGTGGGATATTT
>CAYUCO010000024.1:0-26799 GCA_964443385.1 uncultured Dehalococcoidia bacterium
GTGCCTTGTGAAGACATGACTACCCCTCCAATCTAAGAAGTAAGGAACCCAGCGAAAAAAGAATCGAACAACACTTCTATTATAATGATGATAGAGTTCTATAGTCAATTTTATGTTACTGTAATAATATATGAAATCTATTGATGTAAACGCCCCCTTCCATTTCATCTAAATTATTCTCCTGCCACCTATCATGCTAAAACCTCATGTTTAATTTGAAGATCAATATATTCTACGGTTACTGGGTTCTCTCAGCTGGTTCATTTGTGATGGTAGTTCTAGGCATCGCAGGACTACATGGTTTAGGAGTTTTCTTTTCAGCCCTGCAACGAGACTATATGTGGAGTAGTGCTCTATTATCCGGAGCATTTGCCTTATCAAGAGCCGAATCTGCTTTCCTTGGACCTGTGGAAGGGGTGTTGGTAGATAAATTTGGCCCTAGAAAAATGATTGCACTCGGCTTAGCAATATTAGGACTGGGTTTTATATTGTTAAGTCGTGTGGATTCACTGTTATCTTTCTATTTAGCATTAATCACAATAGCCCTGGGAACAGGGATAGGCGGTTTCCTTGCAGTTATGTCATTGCTAACTAATTGGTTCGAAAAATTCAGGGCCAGATCAATGGCAATTGCTACCATAGGAGTCAATGTTGGTGGATTGATGGTAGTGGCACTTACTTGGTCTGTAAGTTATTTCGGTTGGAGATCTACTGCATTGTTTTTCGCAATCATAATTTTCATGTTGATAATACCTATTACAAAAGTAGTACGGGATAGACCTGAAGATTACGGATTGTTACCTGACGGGGTCAAACCAGAAGATATTGAATCATATACAGAAACTATGACAGAAGAAAAGTCAAACAATGACGATATAACTGTCAAAGAAGCCCTTAGATCTCAAGCATTTTGGGTAATTTCTTTAGTGCACGGAATAGCTGTTATGGCACTATCTGCCTTGGCCGTGCACCAGATAGAAAGAATGGTTCAAGTCGGGATATCAATGGAAATGGCAGGCTTAGTAGTATCTGTATATACAGGGTTTGGTATATTTTTCAGGATACTTAGTGGATATCTAGCTGACAAGATAGATAAAAGATACGTTATAGCAGTCTTCCTAGTCTTTCAAACTCTATCCCTCTTGGTCTTTGCATTTGGTGACAGTGTTTTTAGTTTTATGATTTTTGGCCTACTGTTCGCACCTGGTTGGAGTGGAAGAGGCGCAGCATTAACGGCGTACAGAGGTGAACTTTTTGGTCGAAAAAGATTTGCCAGTATAACTGGTTTATCAATGGTTATTACGAACGCCTTGTCATTGACAGGCCCAATATTCACCGGTGTATTGTTCGATGCTACTGGTAGTTATGAAAGTCCCTTCGTGATAATGGCGGGGCTAAGTCTTGTGGCCGGAGTCCTTATATTATTTACTAAGAAGCCAAATCCTAAGTCTCAGATCGACAACCCCGATTAAATTTAGGAAGGCACCCAGTAAACTAGGTGCCTTCCTAATAATTTATAGAACAAAATACAATAGTAACTTGTTATTAATACTGCCTGACTTGCCTAGATCTTCCTCCCATGTCCCCGTATGAAACATCTGGGTCAATAACAACATCGAGCAGCGCAGCTTTTCCAGAACCAAAAGCTCTTTCTAATGCTGGTCTTATTTGAGATGGTTCAGTCACTCTTTCGCCATATCCTCCAAAACCCTGCATTATCCAGTCGTATCTGGTTTCCTGAGATAACCATGTGGCTAGGGCTCTTCCTTTTCTTCTTACAACACCTTGTGTGGTTTGATTCCAAGCCCCGTTATTTCCCAATATACTGACAACTGGGAGGTTATGCCTGACCATCGATTCCATATCCATACCATTCAGGCCAAAGGCTCCGTCTCCATATATAATGGCAACCTGTTTACCTGGCCTTGCTATCTGAGCTGCTGCTGCAAAACCTGTTCCTGGACCCAAGCAACCAAACTGGCCTGGATCCAGCCAATGAGCTGGCTTATTTATACCTAAGACTCTGGCAGCAAATGTCACTATATCTCCTCCATCACCCACCACTGTGGCATCTCTATCTAAGAAATCCCTCAATTCTTTCATCAACCTCATAGGATGAATCGGGCTTTGGTCACTATCAAGCATGGCCTGATCTGGTTCTTTTAATGCTTTGTCTTCAGTCATCACTGCCTCTAACCATTCTCGTCCACCAGATTTATAATTCAAACTTTTCAATTCATCCATAGTCTGTTGTAATGTAGCCTTAATATCACCAACCACGCCTATATCTACATGCCTATTCTTACCGACTTCTTCCGCCTCCATCATCATCTGGATTACTGTAGCATCCTTATTGAAAAGCACTTCCCTGCCAAAACTAAGACGGAAATCTACAGGAGTACCTATAAGCAATATAGCATCTGAATTTACCAAGGCATATCTTCGGCCCGTTGTCCCTAGGTTAGGATGATCCGACGGAAGTGCACCCCTGCCCATTGAATTTAGGAAAACAGGAGCACCTATCATCTCAACAAATTCTCTTAATTCCTCCCATGCTTTTGACCACCAGATATCACTACCTGCAACTACTACAGGGTGTTTTGAGTTCTTAAGACTCTCTGCTACCTTTCGTATATATTCAGGATCAGGGAAATAGCGTGCTTGAGTCCTGTATCCAGTAGGCAATACTAATTCACTGTCATCTAATTTTCCATTTACAATATCGTTAGGTATTTCAAGGTAAACTGGCCCAGGTTTCCCTGTAGTAGCGTGCCTAAAAGCAGAGGCTATGTAATCAGGAATTCTTTTCACATCCTGACATTGTTGAGACCACTTTGTAATAGATTGCATCAAAGATACCCCGTCAAATTCCTGTAGAGCACTCATTAGTCTTTGACCCACAGCGGAATTACCACCAATTACTACCATGGGACTATTTGCCTGATATGCATTTGCAACGGCGGTAACTGTTCCTGTTACACCTGGCCCTGCAGTGACTATACACACCCCAGGTTCGCCAGTAACTTTTGCCCATCCTTCTGCTGCATGGGCTGCTACTTGTTCATGCCTGAAATCTACTATGTCTATTCCATTATCTGCACAACCCTCATATAACTCATATATATGTCCACCATTTAATGTAAAAACTTGTTTTACACCTTCTTGTTTAAGGGCCCGCCCAAACGCGTCACCACCATCAATTTCTGCCATGATTACCTCCTAAAAAAATCGATATAAGGTACCGAAAATCGCGAGGACAACAAACCGCGGGGAAATACCTTTCGGTCCTTTCAGACTACAAACCCTATGCACTGGTGTCAATACCTATTGCGGTATCTTTCTAGGATCATCATAATGGATACCACCATCAACTGATCGGGGGTTTTTCGACATGCGTATCGTCTTGATAGGACAGGCGGCTTTTGGTGAGGCAGTTTACAGAAAACTCTTAGAGCAGCAAGAGGAAGTTGTAGCTGTTTTTTATGAACGAGAAGGAGATCCTCTTCATGTTTTAGCAACCGAACAAGGTATAACATCTCATCCAACTAATATGCTAAGAAAAGAAGATTTCTTCTCAACCTATTCTGCATTAGCTCCAGATCTTAACGTAATGGCTTTTGTAACAGTCATAATACCTGAATCGGTTATAGAATTCCCTACTCAAGGAACAATCCAATACCACCCTTCTCTCTTACCTCTACATAGAGGTAGAAGTGCTATCAACTGGGCAATCATAAACGGAGAAGATGAAACTGGGATAAGCATATTCTGGCCTGATAAAGGTATAGATACAGGACCAATCCTTATGCAGAAGACATCTCCTATATCCCCAGAAGATACGGTAGGTACTTTGTACAGAAATCAACTCTTCCCTCAAGGGGTAGAAGCACTGGCGGAATCAGTTGATCTAATTAAGGAAAATAGAGCACCTAAATTAATACAGGATGAGTCTCAATCAACCTATGAACCACCATGTGAAGGATCATTAGCTAAAATCGAATGGTATCGCCCTGCTACCCAAGTGTTCAACCACATACGTGGATGTGACCCTGCGCCCGGGGCCTATTCTGTAATAGGAAATGAAACTGTGACACTGCTCAATGTGGAATTTGGCACAAGAAAGAATGCAGCCATGTATGGAGAAGTGATTGCAATAGAAGATACAGGCATCAGAATAGCATTGAACGGCGGCTCAATATTGATTAAGCGGGTTAGGCGTCAAGGACAAAGGGCCATACAGGCAACGGATTTCGCCACCGAAATAGGTTTAAAAGCTGGTGATAGATTCACAAACTGATAAGATTGAGTTACTAGACATATTCTATAATATTGTAGCAAGCAACCTTATGTCCCTCAGCTACTTCTACCAAAGGTGGTCTTTTGTTAAGTCTACATTCACTCGACGCTTTTGGGCATCTTGATAAATATGGGCATTGGTCTGTCATATTAAATGGGTCTATTGGGTCCCCAGGTATCGTATTCAACGGTTTATCCGCCTGATCAAGTCTTATCACAGACTGCATCAAACCCCATGTATAAGGATGCATGGGGTGCTCGAACAGAGTGGTTGTGTCACCGGATTCCATTATGGCCCCTCCGTACATAACAGCCAACTGGTCGGCCATTTGAGCAATAACACCTAAGTTATGAGTAATAAGAATGATAGAAGATTTATTCTGTTTTTGAAGTTGTTTCAGTCTGCTCAAAATGTCCGCCTGTATAGTCATGTCTAAATTACTAGTTGGTTCATCAGCTATAAGAATGTCCGGGGTCCAAGCAGTGGCCATAGCTATCATTGCTCTCTGAGCCATTCCCCCACTTACCTGAAAAGGATATTGTCCGAAAACTTGTTGAGGTAAGTCAACGTCCCTCAGTAAATCTCTGGTGCGATCCACTGCTTCTTTTATTGATACCATTTCATGAGCTAATATTATTTCCGATATTTGATCACCTATTGTCTCCAAAGGATTGAAGGAGCCTTTGGGATCTTGAAAAATCATCGATATATATCTACCGCGAATATCTATAAGTTCCTCTTCATCAATAGATAGTAAATCTCGTCCTTTAAAATAAGCTGAACCTTGCATGATTTTACCTGGATAAGGAATAAGGCGTAATAACGACAAAACCGTCACGGATTTGCCAGATCCGCTCTCTCCCACTATCCCCAAGATACTATTTTCTTTGACAGACAGATCTACACCATTAGCGGCCTTTACTACACCCTCTCGCGAAAAAAAATAGGTGTGTAAATTATCTATGCGAAGTAATTCATCTGATTCAAATTCCATATCCTGATTATCTTTCTTCTGCCGAATACCAAAATGAACAAATATTATAATAAATTAATTTATTGACCCACTACTGATTTAGTATATTCCAAATATAATAAATTAATACTATATTATTTAATATACCAGCTTGGATATGTAAAGCATGCAAAAATTTAGTATGGCCATCAACAGATGAACTCGGAAAAAGAAATTAGAGAAACTGTTATAAATGTAACCCCACTTAACGTAGGAACGCGTGAACCTATAGTCACAAGCATGATGAAGAGTATCACTGAAGCACCTCAATATACCATTACCATAGACGCAGATGTCACATTGGCTCAGACGTCGAGGAGAGAATACAGTAGGGCCATGAGAGGCACCGAAGGAATAGGAATCAGGTTTGTAGATGTTATAGCACGGGCCGTCACAAAAACTTTAATGAAACATCCTATATTGAATTCCATAGTTATTGGAGAAGAATCAAGACAAATCAGAGAGATCAATCTTGGCATGGCAATAGCCCAAGAAAATAGCGTAGCGATACCCATAATTAAAGAGGCGCAAGATCTAGACATAAACCGTATGGCCAATATTACCCAGGAGCTCCAAAATAGGGCCATCACCGGCAAACTACTTCCTCAAGAACAGTACAGAAACACGTTCACTATAAGTGTATTAGGAACAGTAGACGTATTCACTCCAATCATTAACCCCCCAGCTGTAGCAGTCTTGGGTGTCGGTAGGGCATATCAGAAACCAATCATATACAACAATGAGATACTCCCCAGATTGATGACCACTCTCAGCCTTTCGCTTGACCACAGAGTAATCGATGGTGGACCAGCATCTACCTTTTTAAGGGATTTAAAGCGGTTATTGGAAAACCCTAAACCCATCTTCGATCCAATTTAATTAACGTTTCGACATATAAAAAGTCTGTCCAATACAAACTACCATATTCATATATATACCTTGCATGCTCATACACACCTGCTTCCCGACAGTCTGCCTAGTCATACATTGATATATATAGTTCACTTCTATTCATATGGATCATTCACTCCAGTACCAGATCGATAGAGAGTGCCACACTCAATTGATGACATTAACTCTTCTGGGTTCTTTGATCCTATTAAAATATAAGTTTCGTCAGCCATACGTACCATAACGCCCTTATTGCCACTGACTGTGTAGGCTTTCGCATGAAGTTCATTGAAAATACCGTACCTTATACCCCAACCACCATAGTCAGCAAGTGGTCTATATGTAGCTTCCTCAGCGGACTTTAAATTTGAAAATTCGAATAGTAGCCATCTCCTGTGGAATGGCCAAAATTTGATTCTTATTCCTGTGTAGGTAACCTCAGTATCCAACTTCAAGCTGTACATAAAAACTATCAAACCCAAATCCAATATCAAAGCTAATAAGACAACAATTAATTCTCGACTTATTAATATAAGAGATAACCAAAAAATCGTGAGTGCCAAGATAATAGCCCAAAGCCACCATTGCCGAAATCGTTGCTGTTCTTTATAAACTATTCTAGATTCCATGCATAATTTTTCCTATGATTCATGGTCAAACTCAATTTTCAAATATTAAAGGATCCTGTATGGATCCAAGGCTTCATCATTTATCTCTATACCCACGCCTGGTCTGTCCGGGGGCATCAAATAACCATCTTTTACCTCTAAAGTATGTTTAAACATCCTACCCCACATTGGATTTGTAGAACCCCTGTAATATTCCACCGTTAAACCATTTGGTATTGCAGATACTAAATGCACGTGAACATCTTGATTTCCATGAGGGGCTATAGGCAAATCGTGTGCCTGAGCCATAGCAGCCACTTTCATGAATTCTGTTACTCCACCCATTATCAAGCCATCTGGTTGCAATATAGAAACTGACCTCTTCTCTATAAGGTCCCGGAATCCATATTTTGTGTATTCGTTTTCGCCGGTTGCAATTGGTATGGAAGTAGCATTACTTATAAGTTTGTGACCCTCATAATCATCAGGATTTATAGGTTCTTCAAACCAGAATATATCGTAAGGTTCCATTTTTCTTGCGATTTCTATCGCTTCATAGTATCTGTAGGCACAATTGGCATCAACCATTAGGCGTATATCGTCGCCAATAGCCTGTCTTACTATTTTCACTCTCTCAACGTCCTCTCTTATAGAAACCCCTCCTATCTTCATCTTAACTGCATTGGCTCCGGTAGATAAGCTTTCTATCATTTCTTGGGCTAATTCATCTAACCCTTTTCCTTCCTCGTAATAACCACCCGCTATATAAACCGGAACCTTATCAGAAAATCCTCCTAATAACTTGTAAAGAGGTCTGTTTGCAACCTTACCTTTTATATCCCACAGTGCTATATCTATTCCACTTAACACTCTAGTAGTTATACCTCTTCTACCTACTAATTTAGGTTGCCACATTTCATCCCAAATCTTTTCATTGTCAAAAGGGTCCTGACCTATAACATATTGTTTCAAATGGGAAAGAATACTGCCAACTATTTGCCCGTTATCTCCCATGACTCCACCACACAATCCTATCCCTGTAACTCCTTCATCTGTCTCTACTTTTATAACGTTCAGCCCTTCAGTTGGATAGGTATACCTACCATTTCGTATGGGTTTTTTTCGATTCCATTGATACGCCTGTATGCTTACGTTAGTTACTAACATAATTTGATTAACCTCCTAGCTTGAAATTAGAAACTGTTTAATACTCAACTTATTATTTTTTCCTCTTGCCCAACCATATCCTTGATTCATTAAGTATAACAAGAACAGAAAGAGGAACCCAAATAATCAATATTTCATGCAGCATAACTCTATAGCCTAGCTCACCGAAAAAACTAGTACTTATGACTGAATCTGGAATGGGATTAACTGGTAAGAATACTCTTTCAGAGGTAAATGGCCACAAAAGTGCTACTCCGTTAGTTCCATCACCAAGAGCATCCAAGATGCCGTGAGACAGAGTAACCACAATAAGGTACATTGTCATTAACAATCCGTTCAAAGAAATTATTTTTTGATGACTGAAAAATATCTTCAATAGAAGAAGAGATATGGGTATTGTAAAAATTATAGAATGTGTGAGGCCCCTGTGAGCCAGAGCGTGCCCAGGAGGAACACCAAATGGAATACCGATTACATCGATATCCGGAATAATGGCGGCAACCAAGGACATCATCAAGAAACGCTTAGACCATATCTTCCTAGGGACAAGCCTGCTGGCAGCTATACCTACTAGAGGATGTGTAAATATTGTGGACAAAACAGCCCCCGTAAATATTTAATCCCAGTCACATATACGACTTGATACACTAATCTGGATTCTTACTCCATATGGTAAAATCACCACTCCCAGGGGTAGGCCCCCCTGAAACAGCTGTTTCTGCCTTAATTTTAACCTGTCTATCACCAGCTCTACCTTGTAATTGCTGAATAGAATCCGTATGCATCCATGTGCGAGTTCTTCCACTACCTGCATTACCACCGCTAGAGGAAATAGGATGAGGTCCCTCGACTCTGATATCCCCGCCATAGAATTGCAAAGCCTCTCCTCGTTGTACTCCATGCCACTGCAAAGCCTCCAGGTAATATTGGTGAAAAAGAGAATACCCTTCGTAACAATTCTCCAAATGTATGTCGCTTGGGCTGTAGCCCGAACCTTCATACAATTTCTTTGCAGTACTATCTGTAGAGGCCTCAACTTGATCTAAGGTTTGGACACTCCCCCTGACTTTAGGTCTCGTAGTAGCATGATTCATAATGTAGACTGGGGGTTGTTTCATATCCTTTGCTCTATCTGGTGTCGTAAATAAATATGCAACCGCTATCTGTATTGGTATGTCACAATCGAATAGATTCGCGGGTTTAGCCACCCATCTAGATGCCAAGTAATCCTCTACCGTTAACGGTTCTGGCCTATGTTGATACCAAAATCCCTCTGGCATCATCAAACCATTCCTGCGATTATTCACTATAAATGGAGCCATCATGTCATGATTGCCACCATATTTTCGACAATATTGATCAAAGTTATAAGCGTAACTCAATGCTGCCGCTCCCCATCCCCAAGGATGTGTCCATTGTGCTGACCCCGGAGAAAGATCCAACGCATTTGCACCTGCACCATGTCCATATCTACCGCTCAAATTGTTCCACGTCTTTAAAACCAGACACGTATTCGTAAGACCATCTCCAACAGCTTGTGCAGCCACAACTATTGCATTAGACATACAACCAGGCGCGTGCATAGCAAAATCTAGGTTGGTGAGCTCAGGCATATTTTTTATAATCCAATCAGCACTCATGGCTGTCAAACCATCGTTTGTATTATCTGTAAGTTGATACGTATTAGCGAAATCTTCGGGGACTGGTCTAGGAGACCATTGATCTCCTGTTGTAGCAGCAGGAACAACTACCAAGCCATCTACCTGATCTGGCGATACACCGGCATCTTCAATTGCATTACGCAATGCCAATAAAGACCATGCCCCAATACTGGTTTCAGTTCTTTCGTCCCACCTTCTCGCAGTCGGAGAATGACCAATACCAACAGCTGCCACCTTACCTCTATGCTCCCAAATACCTAACCCTTCAACTCCCCTATACATTGATGCTGGAGCATTTTGTGTTACTACCATATCATCACCTCATATAATTTCAGCTTTATAAAATCTGCACTAATTTACCAGATGCCATTCATGAATCTTTTGCCCATTTTCCGTTTCTTCAAAGTGGACCTGTACTTCTGAACCAACTGGCACATCGTCAACAGTAACTCCAGCTAAATTAGAGAAGAAAGTGATAGTTGGATCTTCATGAAGTTCTACAACAGCTATGTTATACGGCTGCTCCGTCTGCCATAACCTGATACGTGAATCATATACCACAGCATATCCGTTTATCCGTCCCTTGCCGCTTACTTCCACCCAATCTAAATCTTCGCTTGAACCACAAGAAGAGCATAGCTTTTCCGGAGGATATTGCATGCGATCACAAGATTTACAATTTTGTATGATTAATCGCTGCTCGTTACAAGCATCCCAAAATGGCTTACTAACTTCGTCTGGAACCGGTATAGGTCTAGGCAAATGTCACCTCCTATTATTTATATCTCCAAGACTAGTATCCCCTTTTTGTTCTCCGGTCATTCATCGCCCCATCCCCCAGATGAGTCTTTCCTCGGGATTTAGCTATATCAATTTGACGTTGCCGTTCTCGAAATTTTTTCTTCTTTTCGTCTGAACGATCTTCGTAACAATTTGCGCAACTTACACCTCTTTCATAGAGAGGAGATTGACAATCTTCTATGGAAATCGGTTGCTGACAAGAATAACACAAACTGTGTTCGCCTTCTATTAATCCATGAGTTAGTGACACTCTTTCGTCAAAAACAAAACACTCCCCTTCCCACAGACTATTTTCCTCAGTAACATTTTCCAAGTACTTCAACACACCACCTTTTAGATGATATACCTCATCAAATCCTAATCCTTTTATGTAGGCTGTAGCTTTCTCGCATCGTATGCCACCTGTACAGTACATGGCAATTTTCTTGTTCTTATCAGTATTAGATAGAAACCCATCGGCCCAATCTGGAAATCCTTTGAAACTATCTGTGGCTGGGTTTACGGCGTTGTTGAATTTACCCATTGATACTTCATATGAGTTGCGGGTGTCAATAAGTATGACATTATCTTTAGTTATAAGATTGTTCCAGTCGTTGGATTCCACATATATTCCTGAATTGGAAACAACATCTATTTCAGGTTTTCCCATGGTAACTATCTCTTTCTTTATCTTAACTTTCATCCTGTTAAAGTTCTGGGCTTTGCTGGTAGAAAACTTGACTTCCAAATCTTTGATTTCTCTCCATGATCGTATATGGTCTAACACAAATGTCACATCATGTTTACTTCCACATATTGTGCCGTTTATACCCTCTTTAGCTAGAAGAAAAGTCCCCAGTATACCTCTAGATCTACATAAAGATAAGAGAGCAGACCGTTTTTTCATCAAACCATTAATATGGGCGAATTTGTAGAGCGCTGCCACAGTTAGATCTGATCCAACTTCGTGCCCTACGAGGTCAGCAGATTCTCTGGATTTATCTACAAGATTTAACATAATTGCCAAACTACACAATCTAACTATGCAATATCCCTTCAAAACCAATATTAGACAACAAGATCATAGATTGCTAGTTTAGAGTGGTCAATATATTACAACACATTCCGCCTAATATCCCACACAAAGGCCGGAGGAAAATTAAAGAATGTAAACCCGTTGAATTTAGCTTTGAGGTTATACTTGCGGACAATTGATGCAGGAAAAGAACATCTCAAGAAATAAGTAATTTGAACAAAATGTCCTTGGTCACTCAGGTTTTTTATGCATAAATCACAGATCAGTTCCCTTTGGGCCTTTTCTATGGATAGTAGTGGCAACCCCGAAATAATGGCATCAAATTTGGTCTCCCCAAATCTATCAATGTCCTGAAAAAAATCCAAAACATCCCCACATACTATCTTGGCCTTGGGATATTTGCGTTCCAGAATATTGCAGAATTCCCGGTTTATCTCTACTAAAACCAAATTCTGCTCCAAAACACCTTTTCGTATTAATGCTTGTGTTACGGTACCAGTACCTGCTCCTAATTCTAATACCAAATTCATCTCAGATGAGGAAATGGCCTTTACCATTAATCTGGATGCTGAATTTGATGTTGGCAATATAGCACCCAACTGCAAGGGATGTTTGACATAATTTTTGAGCCAATAAAACAGATCCATATGCTATACTTACTTTCGTAAATCTATTAATGCGGCTGAATGTATTTGTAGTAATTATATCCCAAGTTGATCTATCGAGCATAACGACTGTTTATATAACTATGCCCAACTCCGGTTCAAGATATAAACCAAAAATCACCAGACAAAATTGGATCCGCATTTTGTGTGGATCTCTGGGTTCTATATGGTTCGCTTGGACAGTACTATCCTGGCAATCCAAACCAAATGTAGATATAGACCTGCCTATATTGATGTTTTTCGTTGCCATTGGTTCATTAATTGGATTTGTTTTTGGTGCATCGATATATACTATTTTCAGGGTGCTCTTCAAATCTAACTAATATGATAAACTTACCCAAATGAGCAAAAGGAGAGGAAATTGATAACTGGGTTCAACCACTCTGGATTTGTAGTTCAAGACATAGATAAAATGATACACTTCTACCGTGATCTTTTGGGATTAGAAATACTATCCGAATCCGACAACATAGCTCCACCGGAAGGTAATCACACAGGTATACCAGGAGCCCATAGATATCTGGTATTCGTAGGTAAACAAGATTCAACTCACAGACTGGAACTAGTGCATTTCATAGAACCACCAAGCCCATCCGGTCATCTAGAACGAAATCAACTTGGAGCGTCACACGTGTGCTTCAATGTTGAAAACATACAGGATCTGTATGACAAATTGACATCGCAAGGTATAAAGTTTGTTACTCCTCCAATAATGAGGGATCTACCAGAAGGCGGCCAACACGGCATATGTTATGCCAACGATCCAGAGGGCAACTGGCTAGAGTTCATCCAACAAAGTTAACCAGTAACACCTAAATTATTTACCTTAATTGGCTAACTTTATGCTGTTCCGTGACCATAAGTGCTTTAATATGCTGTTCCGCCCTTGTAAACGCTTGTCATTGCACGATATTAGGAATGTGTCACGCCTGGTCGATAGTTTGACCCTTTTTCTATAGCTGCATCCAGCTGCTCTGGAGTTATCAAAACCGTCGTCTGAAAATCCAAAGCCCCTCCCGCACCAACATCTAAAGATAAAGCCGCAATATCGATATTATCCGGAAATTCGACCACCACATATAAATCATGAATACCGAAAGCAAAATTAAACGATTCCACTTTGCCACCCTGTTCATTAATTAAGTTTTCAACTATTTGTTTCCGCTTAATTCCCCCATCCTTAATTAACCCCTTCTTTCCTTCAACGGTGTAAGATCCACTAATCATATATTTTGCCATCATTAACCTCTCAAACCTCTCATTGCATTAGGCATATAATCATTCTTATACGGTTTCTGCTCATATACACATGAGTACAACACATATATTATATTACATAACCGCGTGTTCTATGCAAACCATTCTCTGGCCATTTGCGCAACCATGTCAGGGTTTTCCATGTACATAGAATGACCTATGCTATCTATTTTCATCAATTTGCTATCTGGTAACGAATCAACTAGAGCTTTTACTGTGGTATTAATCTGTTGATTTTCTTCTCTTACTACAACAAGAACTGGCATATCAATATTCGGAGCCTCAACAATCAAAGAGTTGTTGTCGTTCCACATTTCCTCCAAGTTGTATATAGATCTATCCCACTTAACTTCCACCCTGCCATCTGGTAATTCCCTTATCTCTTCATTTAAAACGTCGGCAAGAACTTCTTCGGTCCAGTTTTTTGTGGCATCATTCTTCCTTATGCGCCTGACTAATTCTTCCATATTATCCCAACTGTTCCTTCTAGCGGCCATTGGAGGGTTGGCTAACCACTTACTCTTGGATTTCTCACCACGCTTCCAGAAAATGTTCATGTCTATCATTGGTTCAATCAATATAAGAGCTTTAACTAAATGATTCATACGGGCACAATACATACCAGACGGAATTGCTCCTAATGAGTGAGCCATCACATAATGTGGTCCCAACTTCAGATCCTCTGATATCGCTAAGATATCGTTCATGCGAGAAGACGTGTCATTACCGTCTACCGTAGCACCACTATCCCCGTGACCTCTGATATCAATAGAAATGACTCTGTAAGTATCCCTAAGACGCCTAGCTACTGCATTCCAACTTCGCCCCGTTCTCATAGCCCCGTGAACTAAAAGTAACGGAGTGCCAGAACCGCCCCAGTCCAAAGCATGTATTAACGCCTTATTTACCTCTACAAACCTACTTATTGGTATTGATTCTTTTTTTGCGTTCACAAACTAAACCTTATCTGTCTAACTTGGAAGATAATCTTCATGAAAACTCTCACTAGCAACTTTCTTGGATATTAATTCGTCGACCTCGGCATCAGAGTACCCAAGATCTAGTAAAACTTCTCTAGTGTGGCTGCCTAATTTAGGCATAGGATTACCCATGTTGACCTCGGTGTTTCTAAACCGTGCATATCCAGGCGATACATTATCCACACTACAACCCAGTGGATGATCCATCATTCTCGAGATTGATATAGATCTACCATCATCCCAGTCTTTAACCGCAGCACCTGAATATACCCTATGAATATATTTTTCCCGCATATCTTTGACCGTATCCACACTTTGACAAGCCAATCCAACCCCATTGAAGATGTATTCCCAATATGAAACAGATCTACTACTGATTACTGATGATAGAAGTCTCAAAATCTCCTCTGTGGAATATGAAGAAGCATTTAGTCCTGCGAAATCTGACACTTCTCCTAATTTTGAGACATCTTCCTCTAATCCAGATAGAAACAGGTAACCATCTTTCGCCTTGTATATATGATTCAACGGATGATCACCCAGAGATTCCTGCCCATGCACTTCCTCTCCAGACTGATATTTGTCCGAAGAATACATGAATGGTGCTTGTATCAATTGACCACCCTGAGCTAAAGAGGTTTTAGCCATATCACCAATCCCGCTTCTCTTACGTTTAAACAAAGCCAAAACAGACCCCAGTGTCCCGGAGTATCCAGTCAAGTAATCTATACAAGAAGCAACTCCATGCAATATAGGTTTCTTGCCTTCTCCACCATATCTTCCAGAAACTCCGGTGGCTGCCTGTAAAACAGGATCAAATCCTTTAAGATCACCCCAAGGACCAGGCTTTGGCCCATTGAACGCAGTTAAATCCACCACGATAATATCGTCCTTGTATTGCTTCAATAATTCATATGGTATTCCCAACCTCTCAGGAGTGCCTGGGCTCATATTGTGAACTATGATATCTGAGGTTTTAACTAACTTCTTAAAGGCCTCATGACCATCCTCCGTTTTTAGATCGAGTATTATACTACGTTTACCTTGGCTCACCTCCATAGGTGAAAAACAATGAGTCTGAGGTAGGAAATATGGCTCAGGGGGATCTATTTTTATAACATCTGCACCGTATTCAGCTAATGTCCGAGCACAAGTCGGGCCAGCCAATACAGTAGACAAATCCAGAACCCGCAACCCTTCCAATATATTCCGTTTAGGAACCATGGATCCTTGCTTAACCTCTGTTGGGTCGATTACCTCTGAATCCCAAGCATCATTTATATCACCTGTAAAATGAGTCGCTGGTTTTGGTTTTAATATCTCATCTGGTGTGCCGCTTAAGTAGGTCTGGACTCCCATTTGTCTGAGAGAACCATATTCTTCGTCATCAACAGTCACTACAAACCCAGCCTCTTCAGCCTCCGAAGCATTCAACCAGTCCATAGAAGACCTATGAACACTAAAAGGAACCCCGTACTCTTTCATAATAGGAGTCCATTCATGAGCTGCTTTTTGTCTGAGAGCATCTTGAACATTTTTCCTAACGAAAGAAGTCCACTCTCTTGTAAGAGCCGGTGGATCGCTAACATTATTATCGAGACTCAAATCATCCATAGGTCTTTTGTCCACCATACCGCTGTCCAACAACTGGTCGTATATTCCCAACGCTTTAACCAGTTGAGTGCTCAACCTAGAGTTGCCAGCAGCTAAGAAATGGACCCATTTACCATCTCCAGCCTGAAAACTATCATGAAAAGGAGACCTGACGTTTACTACATTTGTCCAGTAAGATTGCCTATCTTCTTCAGACAGCTTACTAAGTTTGTATTTTTGGATTGGTAATGTAATATTTTTAGTCATCCATGACCGCTTAGGCCTATATCTGGCGGGAGCCTCCTCGGGCTCTAACACCATAGCCCCCATTGCCGACATGGCTGCTCCTGCCAACGATACCTCTATGACATCACCTATTCCAGTTTCCTCTCTGTTATATAGAGCCAATACAGCTGCTATGGCTCCATGAACAGATCCATACGCAGACCCGGGAGTCAAAGGTGTAAATATTGGAGGGCCGTCTAGCAAACGTCTTAAAGGTGTGTGTAAATCAGTGAAGAGTCCTGTTGCAGCATTCACGATCCCTTCGAAAGCTCTTACTTGTGATTTATCTTTATCTGTAGAATAAAATCCCGGCAGGGACAAATAAATCAGTCTGCCATTTAATTTGGTCATATCATCTGGACCAAGACCCAAACGAGTCATAACTCCTGGACGGAAATTTTCTATTAGTATATCGGCAGATGAAACGAGTTTCTTCGCAGTTTCTATCCCTTCCTCGGATTTTAAATCTAAGGTCAATTTCTTTTTACCTCGATTGAAAACAGCATTTGCAGGGGAATCAAAATCTGGTTTGCCAGGTTTTTCGATTTTTATAACCTCTGCACCCTGGTCAGCAAGATGCATTCCAGTAAGAGGGCCTGCAATATAATGACCAAAGTCTACTACCTTAATTCCGGTGAGAGGGGCTTGAGATCCAAGTGATTCATTCAATGCTTATCCTCCATATAGTGAATTTTATGACCATACAGGCCTGTAGAGTTTATAATATCAATGATTTATTGGATATTATAACTCAAATTTGTCGTGTGCATAATGAATAGTTTATAATCTGAACCAAACTATATTCAAGGCAATTCATATTAAGTTTTAAGGAGCAATTTGGATCAATTAGATAGAATATCTCAAATAATTGAAGAATATGACTCTCAGGGGTTCCACAGAACAGGGACTGACACAGATCATGAATCCGCTAATTGGTTGGCTCAAAAGGTACATAATCTTGGATTGGAAACCGTACATGAAAAATTTGATCTTAATAGAGTCATCCCTATATCCTGCAATTTAACTATTGATAAACGTGTCATCGAAGGACTACCTATGTTCGACTGTATCCCCACCGACTCCGCTGGAATCAGTGGTTCGATAGGAAACGCCGGAGATGATGTCGATATAGCCATAATAGAGATACATCACGGTGCTGCCGGATATACAGATGAACTTATGGAGGCACGAACATCTGGTAGATACAAGGGAATAGTTGCTGTAACAATTGGAGAAAGACCAGGCCTTATGGCAATCAATACACCTGATTTCAATGAATATTTTGGCGTACCCATTCTGCAAGTAAGTAGTGAGGAAAAAGAATTCTTGAGCAACATTAGCAAAACTACTGCTACCGCAAAGTTAGTTGTTAATGTCGAGCTTGAAGAATCAAAATCCTACAACATAGTAAGTGGCATTAAGGGTCAGGATAGTAATCTTTCTCCTATTGTGGTAATGACTCCAAGAAGTGGGTGGTGGCATTGTGCATCAGAAAGAGGTGGAGGAATAGCATGCTGGCTAGAAGTAATGAGAGCAATTAAAAACGAGGGTTCATTAAGAGATGTGTTTTTTGTAGCGACCAGTGCTCATGAGCTAGGTGCTCATGGTATACATGCGTTTTTAGGAAATAGACCTGAATTTGTAAAAGAAGTAGACATCTGGATACATTTCGGCGCCAACGTCGGAGCGGCGGACGCACATGGAACAAGATATTCCGCCACAAATCAGGACCTTATTGATAAAACTGACTCGTTACTTAAAAATCATGGGGTGTCTCAGATTGAATCAACAATAGTGGGTCAAATTCTGGGTAGGGAATCCGCCGAGGTGGCGAAACGCGGTGGCACTGTGATAGCTCTCGTTGGAGATAACGCTTTATTCCATCTGGAAAATGACAGATGGCCACAAGCTGTAGATGTTAAAAAGGTTGCCCAATACGCCAATGTATTCACTGAATTAGCATTTCAGTTTACAACATCCTGAAACTCTATTTACCATCTTTAATGAAATCAGCCACCATTTCACCGATAACCATGACAGTGACATTAATGTTCGCTCTTACACATTCTGGCATTATAGAGGCGTCTGCAACACGAAGTGCGTCGATGCCATAGAGTTTGCCATATTGATCCACCACTGCCATTGAATCAGACTCTGGTCCCATCTTGGCAGTACAAGACACGTGATGACCAGTGCCTACACTTTTCTTAATCCAAGTATCCAAAGATTCATTCGATTCAAGATCTATATCAGTGGGATACACCCTGTTATCTATAAGATTTGCCAAGGATGGATCGTTTTCCAAATCAACCAACATACGAACACCATCTCGATATCTTCTTAAATCTTCTGGATCATCCAACAAGTTATAGTCAAGGTATGGCTTGTCTTGATAGTTGTTAGAATTAAGCTTTATCTCTCCAACTGATAGAGCAAGATTTAAACCAAGCCCAGCACCTATGCCTATTGGAGTTCTTAAAGCGCCTCCCATGTCTCTTCTCATACTAGATCGTCCCGAAAAATATACAATCATGTCATTTTCCAAAGGAGATCCTTCAGCTGTATATCTCAGCAAAACTTGTCCACTGGGACCTAAAGAGTTCAATTCAACTTCCGGTTTGGTTGCCCATAGTATTGGCATCAAAGGATGGTCTCTAAGGTTCTGACCCACACCGGGTGAATCCAATACAACATCTATATCATGTTCTTCTAAATGATCCTTCGGACCAACTCCAGATAACATTAGTATGTGTGGTGATCCTATAGCTCCTGCACTAAGTATTATCTCCTCACCCTCTACCACAAATTCCTCACCATCAGACACAGCCTCTATACCTGTGGCTTTAGGTTTCGACCCACTTCTGTCAAATAAAATCCTCTTCACTGACACATTAGCTCTTATGGTTAAATTAAGACGATGCCTTGATAGACCCAGATACCCAATAGCTGTTGACCATCTGACACCATTGGGATTGTTCAACGGCATAGGACTAACCCCGGTTGTTCCTGGTGCATTAGCATCCTCACATGGAGGAAATCCTGCATTTAATAAAGCTTGTTCAAATGCCTTAGATCCTTGGGTCCACTCATCTCTAGGAAACCTGTGCATAACTATAGGACCATCAGATCCATGGAAATCGCCTGGATCATCTTTATACGTCGTATCGGTCTCGATTTTATTAAAATACGGTATAAGGCTCCGAAAACTCCATTCATCATTACCCCATTCCGCCCAGTTATCATAGTCTTCAGGTATGACTCTTATAAAAATCTGTCCGTTAATTGCACTCGATCCACCGGTTACCCTGCCTCTTGGGACATCCATATCCGCGGTATCAGTAGCTCTTGCTCGGAATTGCCAATTATGCTCGTCTGACCAAATCTCATTAGTCGTCTTATAACCATACTTAACAACGTCTGGAATGGTGTCAAAATCTGGATAATCTGGACCAGCTTCAAGCAGTAGAACAGATATGTTCGGATCCTCAGTAAGTCTAGTGGCTAATATAGATCCTGCTGAACCTGCACCTATTATGATGTAGTCGTATCGCATAAAACCTCCCAATAAGTCCTAACTTTGAAGAATACTAAATCTCTTTAGAATTAAATAAGCACTTTGCAAATGGCAGGAAATAGGTTCTGTACTCAAAAAAATGGTAAAAGATAACAAAGACGGAGTCAAGTATATAAGGTTTAAACCCGCCTTAATATACTCTTCGTGCTTAATAATAATGTAAACTCTAATAAATAGTAGAGGTCAAAATGCCTAGAATGCAATGGAGATATATACTCCATGCCGATATGGATGCTTTTTATGCATCTGTAGAGGAAGTGGACAATCCCGAATTGAAAGACAAACCTTTGGTTGTCGGAGGTTCTGCCTCTCATCGTGGAGTTGTGGCTGCTGCCTCCTATGCAGCAAGGAAATACGGTATTCGTTCTGCAATGGCTATGAAAACCGCTTTTACTTTATGTCCAAACCTTGTAAGGGTATCTCCGAGATTCGATAGATACAGGGGAGTTTCAGAAGAAATAATGTCTATATTTAAAAGGCTTTCACCATTAGTGGAACCTCTTTCGCTGGATGAAGCTTATATCGATATCAGTAAACAAGTGCCACGAGATTCAATTAAAGAAGTTGCTATAGGGTTAAGAGAAACCGTTAAGACAAACACTGGATTAGCAATGACTATTGGAGGTGGCACTTCTAAAACTGTCGCTAAAATAGCCTCGCAAATAGCGAAACCAGATGGCCTTCTGTTAGTAGAACAAGGATGCGAAACAAAATTTCTTAACCCACTTAGTGTTGATCTGTTATGGGGAGTGGGGCCAAAAACCGGACTCATATTAAAACGATATAATATTAAAACGATTGGTGATATTTCCAGGTTAGAACCCCTAACGCTTCAGCGACTCCTTGGAAAACGCGGTCAGGAATTGACAGATAGAGCTATGGGAATAGATCCCGGCAGAGTTACTCCTCATCGTGAATCAAAATCCATTAGTTCAGAGACAACATTACAAACGGACACAAACGATTCAAGTTTTTTGCAAAGCAAACTTGAGGAATTGTCAGAAGAACTGTCTGAAAAACTTGTCAAATCACATCTCAGGTGTAAGACAATTTCTCTAAAGCTCAGGCTGTCTGACTTCACCACTTTCACACGCCAAATGACATTTGAATCACATACTGATAACGAACAAGTGTTGTTGAATGCCGCTCGAGCATTACTTGAAAGAGAAATTACACCCGATAAACAGTTTAGATTGATAGGATTGGGAGTATCCAGTCTCAAGGAACATTTTCAATTGCCCCTTTTTGACTAACTCCTCTAAGGCATCTGAAGAATCTCTATCCTGACGTCGTCTGGTGCCTGGATAAAAGCTATAGTCGGCCCTTGCCCACCACCCATTGGTCCATCAAGAAGTTTGGCACCCAATTTTTCCAATCTAGTTATTTCCGCATTCATATCATCTACTATCAAACCAAAATGTTCGATTCCATAATGAGGATTAGCATCTCCCTGGCCCATTACTTCATCGGGTTTCGGACCAGATATCCTGACTATGACTCCATCTGTTGTCTTACACTCAATCATGTGAGACCCATTACCAGCTATCCTGTCGGAAAATATCTCGAAATCAAAAGCCTCTACATACCATTGTGCTGTCTTGGCAGGATCTGGGGCCTTAAGATGTACGTGTTCGAAAGCATACGGCATAATTGATCAACCCTTTCCATGTCAAAATAAGAATTTATCCAACGCAAATTGTTTAAAGAAGATGATAAGTTAAAAGATGTTCTCGCAAGACGTCCTGGGCAAAATCATTCTCTACATCTCTCCAGACAGAATGTACATGATTGGCCTCATTTTGTCTGTTATCAAATTCTACAACAAAGTCTCCTCCATGAATCCTATAATAGTGGGCCTCTCCTTTTTCAAGCGAGCCGCCCCAAGCAAAATGGATTCCCTCAATGCCATTCTCAACCAATCTGTCAAGTTTCTGTTGAGCTAGATCGGTATTAACTTGATTAACATATTCAGATATCAAAGCCATCAGATTTTCCCTTTGGTTACTGTTCAGCATGGAAGCTGGAATTCCTTCTTCTTTTGCAAACATAGCTTTAGTGGAGTTATAAGTAAGTATATCCAAAGGGGCTTCTTCAAATATCACACATTTACCTAACTGAATCTCATCCATACCGGATACTAATTCCATTGCTATGTCTTCACGTTCAGCTAAAATTCTTTGACCCGCATTTGGACCGGAAAGAACTTCGGCAGGATTAGAACCAAAAAAGAACGGAGTAGTAGACAGAACTGAGTCCGCCCAAATACTGAAATGTAGGGAAATATGATGACCTTCTATCCTCCAACCCCATGGATATTCATCACTCGAGGGATCACCGAACACAGTAAAATAATACCTGTCCGGATCCCGAACAAAATTAGGTTTACCTTGATCTTTCTCTATTGCTCCCAATACTAATTCCAGTTCTATGATCTGTTTAGCCTGACTATAAGATGTTTCGGTCAAACCAGATTTTAGTAGACTATGAGCCAGTTCCCGTTGTTCTGAACTCATATTCATTAATGGCAAACCATGTCTGTTTAGTGGTGGATAATACCAAAACAGCCTTTCCCCATCCATGTATTCGAAATTGACACGCTGTTTCTGTTCATCATCCAGGCTGTTAAGGAAACTCTGCGCAGCCTCAGACATAGATCTCGCACTTAAGGATTTTATAGGCGCATTAGACATCGAAACACCTCCAATAAAGACGCTCCTAGTGGATAAAATTATAACACTTAAATGATACTAATAAAGCTATTAATAAACGTATCGTACTCTGTGATTCTCACTATCTGCTATATACAGTCTACCCATGGAATCCGATATGACTCCATGAGGCCTCGCAAGTCCTGCTGCATCAGGGGTACCGGAATCTCCATCTGGTCCAAGGTGCCCTCCTGCTACAGTATCAATTAGTCCAGTGTTTATATCTATCTTTCTTATAGCGTGATTTTCAGTATCCACAACCAAAACATTACCTTCTACATCACATCTTATTGCCTTAGGACCACTAAATGTGGCCAATATTGCTGACCCTTTATCTCCTGAATAGCCTTTTTCTCCCGTACCCGCAAGAAGAGATATCATGCCATTCTCATCAATTTTCCTGATCGAATTCCCTTCGCGTTCACATATGTATATGTTGCCGAACACATCTGCACAAACAGCTCTTGCTCCAAATATACTCGCCGAAGAAAAATGCCCTCCATCTCCGGTGTGTCTTTTCTCGCCGTCTCCTACGAAAGTACTGATTAAACCAGTTTGAATATCCAATCTACGCACCCGCTGATCTTGAATATCAGCTATCAACAGACCTCCGTATCCGTCAAATTCCATATCATTCGGTTCACGCATCTGTGCCAAGTGTGCAGGTCCTCCGTCTCCTGAATAACCTACTGTGCCATTACCAGCTACTGTACTAATAATCCCTGTGTGAAAATCGACTTTCCTGATAGCAGGACTAAACCTTTGCAAGATATACAGGTCCCCATTCTCGTCAATCTGTACCGCATATATCTCTTCTATTTCCGCATTAATTGCCGAATCTCCATCTCCGGAATAACCTTTATTTCCATTGCCGGCAACAGTCGTGATAATATTGGTCTTCAAATCCACTCTTCTGACACAATAATTGAAGCAATCCGCAATAAACAATGCTGTTTCTTCACTGTTTAATGCGACATGAAATGGATTATCCATAAGTGCCAATGTAGCTTTTCCACCATCGCCTTCGTATCCTTGAGAACCGTTGCCAGCAATGGTATCTATAACTTTAGACATTAACTCTAATCCTCAAACTCTCCTAATTGTTAACCCAGTCGATTCCGTTAAGTACAATTCTTTGAAATTCAGGGGTTTGGAAACTCAAACCATTATGCCCCAATAGAGTAACAAAAACTTTTCCAGATCCATAGGTTCTAGTCCAACCCAGAGGGAACGTGTCTGAGGGCATATAGACCTGTTCCCCTTTCCATTTATGTGTGCCTTCGTCAGATGTTGCTTGCATATATATGTGACTATCTTTCAAATAATCTATACCCATATAAAGTTCATCATTTGTAACGAAATCTGATACTCCTTCAACTCCTGGATGATCTGGGTCAACAATTTCAACTTCGAATTTTCCGTACGGCGGATGAAAACTCTTATCCATATCCCATCCACCACCTGTAATCTTATGAAACTCTGGCCAATGATATGCAGCTGATCCAGAAATATGTATACACACAAATCCTTTGCCATCTTTAATGAAGTTTTCAACTCCTTTTTGCTCATCTTGATTGAGGGCTAGATTGTTAACTCTCATAGTATTGAACAAAAGAATATCAAATTTATTCATTTCATCTGCGTTGGCTAAAATGCCAGATTCCCATGAAACCTTTACAGAATGACCAGCGTCTACAAGAAATTGTTCCAGTATCGGAGTGGACTCTTCATAAGGATGAGATCCTCCAGATATAACTAATAGATTCATAAATAACACTCCATAATCAATAAAAGACCGCGCCCATAGCTCCTCCGCCAGCAGCAATACTCTCGCCAGTCACACATTCAGCCTTAGGAGAGCATAAAAAAGCCACCAAATATGCGAGTTCTTCCGGTTTTATGACTCTTCTTATAGCTACTCTTTGAGCCGCCCGAGATTCAAACTCCTCCAATGAAATTCCTTGAGCCTTTGCTCTTTCTGCTTGAACAGCAGCGATTGCATCTGTCTGCGTCGATCCTGGATGGACCACATTCATTGTTATGCCATCTGGGCCGAGTTGATCAGACAAAGTCTTAGTCATATGAACGATAGCAGAGTTCCGAAGTCCGTAAAATGTAGACGACCTAGCACTTACCCCTCCTATACTAATAATTCGACCCCATTTCTGACTCTGCATATGGGGTGCTACAGCCTTGATAGTCCTGAAATATCCAACTACCTTAGTGTCTAGATCTTCTATAAGGTCTTTCTCGGTGGCGTCTGCTAAATTTGGTGCAACCTGCCCACCAACCATTGCCGCATTATTAACCAGAATGTCTATTCGCCCAAATTCTTCCATTGTCCTGTCCACCACATTCTGAACATCCGAACTACTAGTCATATCAGCTCGTATTGGTATGATTTTCCTGCCTGTTTCTTTTGTCAATTCAGATGCCGTTGACTCCAGAGTTTCCATTGTCCTAGAGCATATAGCAACATCCACCCCTTCATTAGCCAACACACGAGCAATAACTTTGCCTATACCCTTGCTACCGCCTGTAACTATTGCAACTTTATCTTTCAGTTCTAAGTCCATAAAATTCCTCGTTTGTGATGTTTTTTGTCAGCGAATCAATTCATGAATAATCCGCCACTTACGTTTATACCCTGCCCTGTTATATTAAAGGCTTCATCTGATGCCAAAAACGCCGCTACATTGCCAATATCTTCAGGGGTTTGTTCTCTCTTTAACGGTATATCCCTTTCAACAATAGCGTCAAATATCTCTCTCTGATCCATCCCTACAAATCCTTCAGTATGCGCACTATGTCTCGCAGTGATCTGATCAAACATTGGAGTCCAGAGCAAACCCGGACATATAGCATTTACATTTATGTTGTATGGAGCAAGACGAAGAGCATACCCCTGAGTGACGCTTAAAGCAGCAGCTTTGGAAGCATTATAATGCATCCCTCTGTCAGAACCCCTTCTACTAGCAATCGATGCTATATTAATGATCTTCCCGTAACGATTTTTCATCATATGGCCACTGAAAGCATCCGTAGTTTTGTAAATACCTTTTACATTTACTTGGTAAGTAGCTTCCCAATCTTCTTCACGGGGAATATCGTAATTGAACCACTCAGTTGCTCCATATACACCCGCATTATTAACGAGGATATCAACCTTACCCCAAAGATTTATAACTTCATTCGCAACGGTTTGGATATCCTCAACAGCACGAACATCTGCCTTATTAACACTCGTGCGACCATCACTTTCTGGTAATCCATCGGCTATTTTCTGACATCTGGATTCGTCGATATCTATTAATGCTACATTAGCGCCATGTCTGAATAGAACTCTACATATTCCAGCACCTATACCACTTCCTGCACCGGTAACAACAGCCGTTTTGCCGGTTAAGTCCATGCCAACCTCCTATAGGAATTACCAATACAAAATAATAAGAATAAGAACTAAATCAAATTAGCGTAATGTGAACCCGGCGTAGCCATGATCAGCAATATCCTTGCATTTCTTTCGATAAACATCGTAGCCACCGGTATAAGGCATGAAGACTCTCTTTTTTCCTGGCACATTAGCACCTACATACCAAGAGTTACAGCTGTACCTCAGAGTTTCACTGGCTAAATCTTCAACATGATCCATCCATTCATCCTCAGATACCATATCTGCTTCTATCTCGGTTTTGCCTGAAGATTCCATATCATCGATACACTGGAAGACCCATTCAACATGCTGCTCTATTGCCATCAAAACATTACCCAAAACAGCAGGACTTCCAGGACCAGTTATAGTAAACAAATTTGGAAATCCTTCTACAGCTAAACCCAAAAACGATCTGGGGCCGTCTGACCATTTATCTGCAAGTTTTCTACCTTGTCTACCAGATATATCTATAGAGGTTAAGGCACCTGTTAGAGCATCGAATCCTGTAGCGAAAACCACTACATCTAATTCAAAAACCTTGTCCGAAGTCTTTATTCCTTCTGGGACAAGAGTTTCAATAGGAGTTTCATTCAAGTCTATTAATAATACGTTATCTCTGTTGTATGTTTCGAAATAATTAGTGTCCGCACATAACCGTTTACAACCAATTGCGTTTTTGGGAGATAGAATTTCTGCAGTTGCAGGATCCTTAACTGTCTCCCTTATTTTAGACCTAACAAATTCTGCTGCCGTCTCATTTGCGTCTTCATTAAGACCTATATCTGTATAACCTGCAAGAAAACCATGGAATCCTTTTTCCCATCTTTCTTGATACTCTTTGGTGCGTTCCTC
>CAYUCO010000025.1:0-7413 GCA_964443385.1 uncultured Dehalococcoidia bacterium
TTTTGCAGAGTCTATAAAGAGGATAAGATCAAAGTTGCCTTTGTGCGAAATAGAAGTTTTAATACCTGATTTCCAAGGCTCTGAAATCTCTTTGAAAACAGTTCTAAGTGCTATACCTAATGTACTTAATCACAATATTGAGACCGTGGAAAGAATATTTCCTATGGTGAGGCCTAAAGGCAATTATTCTCAGTCTCTTTTGTTGTTAAAGAAGGTTAAGGAAAAGTCTTCACACATCGTAACTAAGTCAGGAATGATGGTTGGATTAGGCGAAGAGTTAGATGAGATTTTAGAGACCATTTATAGTCTGAGATCTGTAGGATGTGATCTCTTAACCATAGGTCAATATTTGCAGCCTTCACAGAAACATTTTCCTGTGTCGAGATTTTATACACCTGAAGAGTTTGACTATATCAAAGTGGAGGCTGAAAAACTTGGATTCACTAACGTGGCTTCGGGCCCTTTGGTCAGAAGTTCATATCGAGCCGGGAAACAATTACACGCTCTTCTCTCTAATGGATAACCGTGATGCATGAATCGCGACAGACTTTGTGTTTATACAACGGTAATATAATAACTATGGATCCAGCAGTTCCGCAGGCTTCCTGGGTAATAATTGACGGGCAATTTATTAGTAAAGTTGGCACGGGCATTCCACCGTTTGACAATTTACCCTATGGGACCAGTTACATAGACTGTTTAGGCAGGACTGTTTTGCCTGGGTTCAACGATTCTCATACTCACATACTGTCCAGCGTGGCTCATGAGACAGCGGTGGATTGTAGTCCATCTTCTGTGAATTCTATCGAGGATATAAAAACTAAATTGATGGACTTTTCCAATCTTCTACCTAAAGGGAACTGGATTAGAGCAGCAGGATATGATGAGTTCCATCTTGAAGATGCGAGGCACCCAACCCGCTGGGATTTGGACGACGCCATACCTGACTATCCGGTAAAATTGATTCATAGATCTGGCCATGCGATGGTGTTGAACAGTTTAGCTATGGATATAGCAGGAATAACAGATGATACTGTTGATCCTGAAGGTTCCGTTATAGAGAGGCAACATTTGACTGGTACGCCAACCGGATTGCTTTTTGATATGAACAATTATATTAATAAAGTGACTCCTGAATTATCTGACGAAGATATATCTATAGGATTAGGTCGTTACAACGCATTATGTTTGTCATATGGGCTAACTTCTTTAAACGATGCAAGTATAAATAACGATTTAGTGAAAATGGATTTACTCAAGGGATTCAAGGAAAATGGTACTCTAATTCCTTCAATAAATTTTATGGTAGGAATTGATCATCTGGAAAATTTTATAAGAAAAGGCATTAAATTTGGTGACGGATTGGATAGTTTTAAAATTGGTTCTGCCAAAATTGTATTAAGTTTGACTACTGGGGTTTTGGATCCCGACAAAAAAGAGTTGAGAAGTTTGATAGCATACGCCAACAGGAATGGATTTCAAGTTGCCATACATGCCGTTGAAAACAGGTCAATTATGGAGGCCGTATCTGCTTTGGAGGATGTTGGAAATAATGGAGTTGTTAACGGATTTAGGAATAGAATAGAACATTGTTCAGAATGTACACCAGATCTAGTGGATAGAATTATAAAGAATCACATTGTTGTTTCTACCCAACCTGCTTTCCTTTATTACAATGGTCAAAGATACTTAGCCGAGGTGGATGAGCGGTATAAAGAGTTTTTATACCCTATAGGTTCTCTTATCAAATCTGGTGTCACTTTAGCGTACGGATCAGATAGTCCTGTTATACCAATGAATCCTATGGTCGGTATATCTGCTGCTGTTAACAGATCTTCTAAATCAGGTGATATATTGCAGGCTCGGGAGCGTGTTTCAGTATTTAATGCAATAAAATCTTATACAATTGACAGTGCATATTTGTCTTGGCAGGAGAAGGTCAGGGGATCTATATCAAAAGGGAAAATCGCGGATATTATTCTAGTGGATAGGAATCCGTTAGAGATTCAGGTAGAAGACATAATTAATGTAAAAGTATTGATGACTGTAGTTTCAGGTGCAGTGGAATGGATTGATGGTAAGAAATTTAATATTAGGTAGTTCAGAGGTCATTAATATTGTCGTTCCATAACATAGTCTGCGAGTTCAACTAAACAGTTTTTGTATTCTGACTTTGCTAGCGGTGATAAGGCCAATTTTGCTTGGTGGCAATGATCCTTTGCTATTTCATAAGATTTTGTCATTATATCGGAATTCTGTATTGCACTAATAGCTTCAACTAAATTTGTTTCTATGTCTCTGTTTCTACAGAGTTTTTCTATAGGGTTATTATTGGGATACTTTTCGATCAGAAGCAAAGAAGGTAGGGTTATCGTCCCTTGCCTGAGATCGTTTCCTACAGGCTTGCCGATTTGATCTTGATTGCCTTCAAAGTCAAGGATATCATCTACTATCTGGAATGCCATGCCTAAATGGTATCCATAATTTTTCAACGATTGAATTATATTTTCTGGTGCACCACTAAGTATTGCGCCGGACTCCGAGGATGTGGAAAATAATGAAGCGGTTTTGTAGTAGATTCTTTGGTTATATTCCGCTTTCGTTAACTGCCAGTTAAATGAATTAGACATTTCAGATAATTCTCCGCTTGACAGGTCCATTATAGTTTCCGAAAAACGTTTTATAACTCTTACATTATTTGTTTCGCATACCATAGTAGCAGATGCAGCAAATACGTAGTCACCTAAAAGAACAGCTATTTTATCTCCCCACTTGCTGCTAACGGTTTCTCTTCCTCTTCTGATGGAACTATCGTCTACTGTGTCGTCGTGAATCAGTGTGGCTATATGTAACAATTCTACAGCTCCTGCCATAGTTATAGGAAGATCGTGGTCGTGGCGATGGAATTTAGAAGACAGAATTGTAATAGCTGGTCTTGTAAGTTTGCCTGGCGTTTCTAGTACGTGTTGTAATAAATCGGTTAGTAACTGGGGATCTTCTATAGACCGCTTTTCAGAAGTCAGGACTAATTTTGCCTCTACTGCCTTTAGTTCCTCTTGGACAAGTTCATGGATTGAAAATTTATTCAAATTACTCCTATAAATCCATTTTCATTGTGGCTCTATGCCAAGTTTACTGGATTCTTCTTCTGCCATTTCGTCTTCAAATTTAACAAATAGAGCCTCTGGGTTATTTAGTCTTTGCCCGGGAGGTAAGTTTGTTTCAGAAGAATGCCAAGCCCATGTGTGCTTTTCAATTAAGTCGGAGAATCCCAAAAATTCGTGGAGTTTTTGGGATGTGGATGGTAAGAAGGGATACAGTGCCATTTTGAGACAGTTTATTGCTGAAAGAGCAACCCACATAGTAGTACCTGCGGTTTCACGATCTGTCTTAATCGTTTTCCACGGAGCTGATGTCTCCAAAAATCTATTGGCCTCTTGGGCAATGGCCATTGCATTAAGTAATGCGTTTCTAAAGTGACATTCTTCTAATTGTTGCGTTACTTCAGAGAATAAAGAATTCACTTTCTCCAGAAATTGATTTTCATTTGTGGTCAACTTTAGAGGTTTAGGGATTGATTGGTCAAAATTCCTGTATGTGAAAGTGAGCACCCGATGAACTAAATTGCCGTACGTTGCCACAAGTTCATCGTTGTTACGACGAACAAAATCCTTCCAGGAGAAATCTGAATCGCCACTCTCTGGCATGTTGGCCGACAGGTAATACCTCAATTGTTCCTTGTCATATTTTTCTAAGTATTCTGGTATCCACACTGCCCAATTACGGCTAGTGGAAAGCTGGTATCCTTCCAAGTTCAGGAATTCGTTAGCAGGTACGTCATATGGCAAATTTAATCCTCCAACACCCATTAACATGGCTGGCCATATTATGGTGTGAAATGGAATGTTGTCCTTGCCCAAAAAATTATATACTTTAGCATCTTTTTGCCAGAAGTCTTTCCATGCCTCCGGATCGTTAGTTGTATTAGCCCATTCTTTACTAGCAGAAAGATACCCGATTACTGCCTCGAACCAAACATATATTTTTTTGTTTTCGAAACCTGTTACAGGTACATCTATGCCCCAGTCTAAATCTCTAGTTATTGCTCTATCTATCAATCCATCTTCAATATATCTTCGGGTGAAATTTAGCACGTTCGGTCTCCAATGTGTTTGTTTGTTCACCCATTCTAAGAGCGGTTTTTGGAAAGCGCTTAGTCTCAAAAAAAAATGCTCAGAGTTTCTGATTTCGGGTTTGTCACCTGAGATACGGCATTTAATATCAATTAAATCTTCAGGATTCATCGGCTTCCCGCAGTTGTCACATTGATCACCTCGAGCATCCAAATTACCACAATTGGGACATGTGCCCTTCAAATATCTGTCGGGTATTGATCTTTTGCACGTGTGGCAATAAGGCAAAGGAACTGTCTTGGTGTATATGTAGTTTTTGTCCAGCAGTGTGGTGAAAATGTCATGTACGGTTTGTCGGTGATTCTCAGTGCCAGTAGTAGTGAATAAATCGAACGAGATCCCCATTTTTTCCCAAGATGACAGGAATTCTTTATGGTATTTGGATACTACATCCTCAGGTGATACATGTTCCTGTTCGGCTCTAATAGTGATAGGAGTGCCGTGTTGGTCACTGCCTGAGACCATGAGCACTTGGTTTCCATTCATGCGATGGAATCTGGCGAATATATCTGCACTTAGATAGCAGCCTGCTATATGCCCCATATGTAGAGATCCATTAGCATACGGCCAGGCTACACCTATTAATATACGTTGTGACATTAATAATCTACTGTTGTGGAATTTGGTGACATTTTATCATAGGAATTGTTCCATAAGTGACTCTGTAACTTATTCAAATGCAGATATCCTTTATAGTGTCTTGCACAACCCGATCGTCAACTGTTGATGATACAAATGAATTCCCTATTTCGGTTAGTAGTATCCAGTTAATTTTTTTGTCTTTCACTTTTTTATCCATTTGGATTGCGTCTAGGACACTATCTGGGTCAATGCCTGGGCATGACGTGGGTAATCCATAATTTGTGAGGACATTGGTATATCTATCCAAATCTTTATTACTTAACAAACCCATGGATACACTTATCTTACCGGCTGCTACCATTCCAACTGACACCGCTTCACCATGAAGAAAGGATGAGTAATTTGTTACAGATTCTAGAGCGTGTCCTATTGTATGACCATAGTTCAACAGCATTCTAAGACCTGTAGTTTCCTTTTCATCTTGTTCAACTATTTTGCCTTTTATTTCCATACTTCTTTGTACCACAGATCTAGTTAAATCGGGTTCGAGGTTGATCAACTCATTATTGTTTTTTTCGAACATGTAGAAAAGGTTAGAATCAAGGATTAGCCCATGTTTTATAGCTTCTGCCCAGCCTGAAGCGAGTTCCCTTGCTGGTAAAGTTTTCAGAGTGTTTAGATCCGCTAGAACTAATTTGGGTTGATAAAATGCTCCTACTAAGTTCTTTCCGGAAGAGAGATTTACTGCAGTTTTGCCACCTATAGATGCATCTACCATAGCAGAAAGGGAAGTAGGTATTTGTATGAATGGTATTCCTCTTAAAAACGTGGCAGCTACAAAACCCGTTAAATCCCCAATCATTCCACCACCCAGTGCTAGCAGGGTGCTTTTCCTTTCACATCGTTCACTAGCTAACCATTCGTACAATTGGTTTGTGGTGGATAAGTTTTTTGTTGCTTCTCCTGCTTCAACCGTGAATACTCTAGATTCTAATTCATTTCTGTTCAGGGAAGTCACAACTTGTTCTCCATGTGAAGACCAGACTTTGGAATCGGAAATTATGTAAACGGTACCATCTATTCCTTGAGTTTTAAGAACGCTGCCCAATTCATTCAGCAGTCCATTGTCAGCATAGACTGAGTATTGTGACGAAGGAGCGTTGACAGAAAACGCTGGCTCAATTGATGGTTTATCGGTGTCCATTTTACTTTGCCCCAGTTATTCGGTTCCAGTATTTGATTGCCTGTAAAGCTACTTGATTGGTGCTCATGTTTTCGGTATCTATCTTAAAATCGGCTAAATCATAGTAGTGTTCACGTTGTAGTTTTAAATTTCGGATAGTGATGATAGGTTCAGTTCCTTCAAGTAAAGGACGAACTTCTTGAGTTTTGAACCTTTTCTTTTGTTTTAGTAACCTTTGATGTATAGTTTCTGGTTTTGCATCAAGGCAGACTATTACGCCGGAATTTTTCATTGCTATATAATTTCTTTCGTCAATTATGGTACCTCCGCCAGTAGATATAACAATACCACTTTCCGAACATGCTATATCTATTTCCTCGCATTCCAAACTTCGAAAGTATTGTTCTCCTTGAGAGTCAAATATCTCCGATATTGTTTTTCCTGTCTTGAGCACTATAGACTGATCTATATCTATAAATTTAACGGATTGGATTTTGGCTACAATCTTGCCAACTCTGGATTTACCTGTCCCAGAAAACCCAGTAAAAATCAAATTTTCTTGCATAGTCTTATAAGTTTCTTAGATTGCTAATTATATGAGTGTCCAAAGATTTTAACCTAAAAACCTGTTTGATAGAAGACTATACAAAACAAGGCCTCGAGAAAACTCAGGAGGCCTTTTTGTTGTTTTGGTAGCGGGGGTTGGATTTGAACCAACGACCTTCGGGTTATGAGCCCGACGAGCTGCCACTGCTCCACCCCGCGGAATAAGCAAGAGTTTGGAATCGCGACGAGCCACCGTTGGCTCGAATAAAAATTCCAACTTTGTAACATGAATAGAGGTTTACGCTCCTGAATGCAGGTCAAGTCCTCGAGCTATTAGTACCGCTTAGCTGCATCCCTCACGGGACTTCCACATGCGGCCTATCAAACAGGTAGTCTACCTGTGCTCTTACTCTCCTAATGGAGATGGGAGATCTAGTCTTGGGCAGGGCTTCGCACTTATATGCTTTCAGCGCTTATCCACTCCAGACGTGGCTACCCGTCTTTGCCCTTGGCAGAACAACCGGCACACCAGAGGTCTGTCCCTCCCGGTCCTCTCGTACTAGGGAGAGCTCCCCTCAAATCTCCTGCGCCCACGACGGATAGAGACCGAACTGTCTCACGACGTTCTGAACCCAGCTCGCGTGCCGCTTTAACCGGCGAACAGCCGGACCCTTGGGACCTGCTTCAGCCCCAGGATGCGACGAGCCGACATCGAGGTGCCAAACCTCGCCGTCGATATGAACTCTTGGGCGAGATTAGTCTGTTATCCCCGGGGTAGCTTTTATCCGATAAGCCACGGCCCTTCCACACGGAACCGTGGGATCACTTTGCCCGACTTTCGTCCCTGCTCGACTTGTAGGTCTCGCAGTCAAGCTCCCTTATGCCAATACACTCTACAGGTGATTTCCA
>CAYUCO010000026.1:0-8936 GCA_964443385.1 uncultured Dehalococcoidia bacterium
ATTGCCAGATTCAGTGAAATATCTTATGTGCGCTTCATGTACGAATCTTACATGATCCGGTAATCTGTGAATTCTCTCCCAAACCACTGGAGCCTTGTTTTCCCAAGCTTTAATCAACAGAGCAACTTCCGGCAAATCCTCATCGGAATTGATAACCTTGTGACAATATACACACTGCTCCACTGGAGGAATTCCGGCAGATTCTCCTATGACAAAACGTACAATCTAGACCCAGACCATGCATTTCGTTACCTTCTCCATCCAATTTAGGGGTTCCATCTGATAACAAGAGGACACCTGATCCAGCATGTGTCGTATGAGGGTAATCAATAGGTTGCTCAGGGGAACCACCAAAAGGTCCAACTTCAAATGGTGTAGACCACCAGGCTCTAGCGACAAACAACACCAGTGCCAAGGTAACCAGACCGCCTGCGGCCAGTCCACCCAGCACGGTAAATAATATTATTAGTTTCTTAAGCATTATATTTATTATTGATAAGCCCTATAGGTTTAGATCCAAGACCTATCCCAAATCACCGTCAGAGTATCTAACTTCGATGCTATTATTATCAAGTTAAGTGCAACGAGAGACAAGAAACCTAAAGCTCCTATGTAGAACATGCGTCTTGCCTTGTTTACACTCTGAGGTATGTGACCCGTACTTACTAGAGACGGTATGATGGCATGTGCCAGCAGAAAATTGAACCCAAATCCAATTGAGCAAAGGACTGCATACCAAAAGAAATGAAGTAGGTTACCGATCCTAGCCCAGTCTGCACTTGTAATGAATTCTGGATCCATCTAGCCTCTCTACTAAATAGGCGCACAGATAGATAAATTGTTTGTTTCTGTGAGCACTTTGCAATAACTTTCACGTAGTGTACAATGGGCAGGTATCATAGTCAATACCAGATACGATTTGCTTGACAGGCAACAAATTTCTAGCAAATGGAAACTGAAAAGCTTAGGAGGCATTGATGTCAGAGGAATCATTAGATCCGAAATTTATCATGGACAGGCGAGGCTTTATAAAGAGGTCTATCGTCGCCGTGGCAGGCATAGCAACTTTAACTACTCTCTCCAGACCGACTTCCCTAAGAAGGTCCAACGTGTCTAAAGATACAGGATCAATATTCACTCCTAGGCCTGGCTCTAAACTTAATTATTGGCGTAACCGCTTCAATAACTTTAGATTAAGATAACCTGCCGGAGAATTGGAAGCAGGACACGTTACAGAAATCGCCTAGATACCCTCTAGCATGAACTGCCAGCATCGTATATCGACCATAACATGAATCCATGAATCACAGGGAGTCTATGAAAAAACCTTCTGGAAAATATTTCGTTTCTTTGTTTGTTCTCACTATTCTGAGTGTCTCCGGTTGTGTTACAGATCCAATTATTCAACAAACAGATCACGTCTTGTCCAACATAGATTCTGCAGTCACATCAACTAACGATATCGAATATCAAAACTCGGTCCTAATCAGCGCGCACGAAGTTAACTACCTTGCAGATGATTTGAACAATGCTGAGAACAGAACTGAACAAGAATCTTTAGTTAAAAACTACATAACAATAAACCAGAGGATTTCTTGTATTGAAGATAATATAGAAAACTCCTCAACTGATAAGAGTAGTGTGGAGTGCCAAGGGGATAAACTAGTATCCTCAGTGGATCAGGATGGATTACCAGGAGTTAACGCCCTTTATGATAGAGTTTCTGGAGCAGACAGTGCGCATAATAAACGCCAAATACTGCGAACATATTTGAAAGACTGGGAGTACGTCCAGAGAATTGTTCGTGTAGAAAAGAGTTTAGATCAAAACAAAAGAACACACGAAATAATCCTACTGGGAGGATTGCTCAAAAAAATCCACAAGTTCCCTATAATGTATGAAGGGGAAATACTTGTGCCAACCGCAGACATGGAAAATCTCATGCAGGATTTTGTTACTTCAGCAAACAAGAAAGACCAAAGAAATCTAGTAATAAGATATTTAAATGGCGGTTAAAACAACTAGAATGTTCCTACTGATTAAGTCCTTTTAAATTCTTTTTCTAGTTCCGCAAGACCAAACTTTATAGTTGTGGGCCTGCCGTGTGCACAATTATTTGGTTGATTGGCAGATTGGAGCATAATCAACAGGTTCTGCATCTCTTCCTCGGATAAGATATCACCAGCCTTGATCGCGGAGTGACACGCGATGGAAGCACATATCTTTAGTTGCCAATCATGCGACATGCCTTCTCCAAAGAAATCATCAACATGTAAATCATCCAGAATTGACAAAAAATTCTTACCAGGGTCAACGTTGCCAAATACAGAAGGCACAGATCTCAATAAGTAGGAATGAGAACCAAAATGTTCAATATCAAATCCCCATTTACCCCAATAATCCAAGTCTGCAGTCAATACTTGTTCGTTTTCAGGAGATAATTTTAATACAATGGGTTCCAAGATACCCTGTCTATCCACTTTTGTTGCATCCTGAACTTGCTCATAGAGTACCCTCTCATGTGCAGCATGTTGGTCAATTAAGTATATCGCCTGATCCGTTTCTCCTACAATATATAGGCCATGTATCTGCCCGACTAAACGTAGGTTCTTTATCTGGAATTTAAAATTGGCTTCAGGTTCATACTGGCTCTGATCATTGAATAGAGAAAGTGGTTTCTGATAAGATTCCGTTGACTGCCTGTAATCAGGCTCGCTATATACACCATGCTTTACAATAGGTGAAACACCCATCAATTGAGTATATGGAACCGGTGACATAGATATTAATGAATTTCTTATTAGTCTTTGTATAGAGCGGAACACTTGACTTTCATCCTTTAATCTAATTTCTACCTTTGCAGGATGAACATTAAAATCCAAGTCTTCTTTAGGAACATCAATGAATAAAAATGAGAGTGGATGCCTCCCTACAGTCAGGAATCCCTTATAAGCATCCTCAACAGCAAAAGTTAAGGAGCGATTTTGAACACATCTACCATTGACAACCAGGTTTATAGAATTTCTATTAGACCTAGTTGTATCTGGAGAACTGATCAATCCATGTATTGCGGCATAACCTAAGTCTTTGCCAGAATCGATTACCATCATTGAACTAGCTGTTTTTGGATCAAATACCTCGCCATAAGTGTCTCTTAAATCACCATTGCCTCTAGTGTTTAGTCGAACTTTGCCGTCCACATCAAAACGAAAACTCACTGATGGAAACGCCATAGACAATTGCTGAATTAATGAGTGAATTCTTTGGGATTCAACAGAGGGGGATTTCAAGAATTTCAGCCTAGCCGGTATTCTAGAAAATAAATTAGTTACAGTCACTGTAGTTCCAAGAGGACAACCCGTTGATGAAACCTCCACCAAGTTGCCATTATCCATATGTACACTTGTACCATTTTGTTCACCAACCACTCTAGTGACCATTCTAATGGAAGCTACTGATGCGATACTTGGCAGAGCTTCTCCCCTGAAACCCAATGTTTCTATATTGAATAAATCTCCGTTATCCGGATATTTACTGGTAGCAAATCTATGAAAAGCTAATTCCACATCATTGGAGGCTATCCCACTACCGTTATCAGAAACAGCTATTGCCTTAATTCCGCCTGACTCAATGTGTATAAGGATAGTGTCTGCCCCTGCATCTATAGAATTTTCTACTAGCTCTTTAACTATAGACGCTGGACGTTCAACTACTTCACCTGCAGCTATGACAGATGATTCTTGTTTTGACAATACCTTTATACTCATTCGGATTGCTCGTATTGTCTTATTTGGGATTTTAATTCATTAAGCTTGTTCATAGCTTCTATGGGTGTCATGCTCTCGATATCCAAGCTTTTTATTGACAGGATTATGGGATCCGGGATTTCAAACATAGGCAGTTGTTTTTGAACAACACCCTGATTTTCAATTTCCAGTTTCTTTAAAATTTCCCAAGCCCTTATTACCAAATCTCTCGGCATACCCGCAAGTTGAGCAACATTGATGCCATAACTTCTGTCTGCTCCACCTTGCATGACTGTGTACATAAACGACAATCTCCCATTAGATTCCTTAGCCGAAATATTTAGATTATTGACACAAGGGAAAATATCTGACAATTCAATAAGTTCATGGTAATGAGTGGCAAAAAGAGTTCTGCAATTTAATTTTTCGTTACTATGTATATATTCAACTGTCGCCCTTGCGATGGCTAATCCATCATAGGTGCTAGTCCCTCTACCAATTTCATCCAGGATTATTAAAGACTTGTTCGTAGCATGGTTAAGTATATTGGCTGTCTCAATCATCTCCACCATAAAAGTTGATTGCCCAACAGACAGATCATCTTGAAGGCCAATACGTGTAAATATTCTGTCGACAATACCAATATCAGCTGAAGCAGCCGGGACAAAACTTCCAATTTGCGCCATAAGGACGATCAGGGCCACCTGTCTTATGTATGTAGACTTACCAGCCATATTGGGGCCGGTAATGATAGATATCCTGCCATTGTCACCACCAATTAGTATGTCATTTGGAACAAATGATCCCAAAGATACATTATGTTCAACTATTGGATGTCTTGCCTGTTTAACATCCAAAATATTGCCAGTGTTAAGTCTAGGCCTGGAATATCTGTATTCAGAAGCCACCAAAGACAAAGATAAGACAACATCTATTTTCGCGACCGACAAAGCGGTACTTTCTATAGAATCTTTATGTTCATAAATGTCTTCGCAAATTTTCCTGAACAGAGTTGACTCTAATTCATCTATTTTGTCCTGAGCATTTAACAGCTTGGCTTCATATTCCTTGAGTTCAGGAGTAATATACCGTTCTGCCCCAGTCAAAGTCTGTCTTCTAGTATAATTGTTTGGCACCTGACCAATACTGGAGTTATTCACTTCTAAATAGTAACCAAACACCCGATTGTAACCGACTTTTAACGATTTTATCCCTGTTCTATCTCTTTCCGTTTTTTCCAAACCAGCTATGTAATCTCTCGCAGCAGAAGAATCATCTTTTAGGAAATCCAGTTCAGCAGAAAATCCTCTCCGAATCAACCCATGAGATCCAGAAGTGGTAGATTCAATATTTTCTATGCTTTTCAATATAAGTGATTGCACCGTTTCACAAGGATCTAGATACTGTTCCAGTATATGTGGCAAGGATTTTTGTTTATTCAAAAAATCCTTAAGTCCGGCCACAGCAAAGAGAGTAGATTCCAGAGAAACAAGATCTCGAACTGAAACAGAACCCGAACCAATACGGTTGATTAAACGTTCTATATCGTATATATCCTTCAAATAGAATCCTATCTGATCTCTAACCAATATCGAATTTAGCAAAAACTCAACTCCATCATGTCTGCTGTTTAGTTCATTCAAGTCTAGAAGGGGCTGCCCTATCCATTTTTTGAACAACCTTCCTCCCATCGAGGTTTTAGTCATGTCTAAAAGTGACAGTAATGAATTTCTCTCACCTCCCCACCTGCCGGATATATATAATTCCAAACTGTTTCTGGACTGATTATCTAATACCATAAAATTAGATGGGAAATAAGTGAAAAGTGAATTTAATCCATCCAAAACGTATTTATCGGTATTTTCCAGGTAAAACAAAATGAGTGCAGCGGATCCTATTGCTAGCGGCATATCATGACAACCGTAAGACTCCAGACTTTGTACACCAAAATGTTTCTTCACATGCATTTCACAGTCTGCTACTATCGCACTTCCTGCATCTACAACTGTGGTTATAAATTCCGTACCAACTTCTGAAAGGTCAGTATCATCAAGCAATATAATTTCCGCAGGATGTAATCTACTTAATTCCATCGGCAAGTCTTTTCTATGTATTTGAGTAGTAGCAAACTCATTAGTGGTTATATCAACATAAGATAAACCTACTAGATTCTCGTCAAATACAACGGCAGCCAAAAAGTTGTTATCTGATGTTTCTAACATTGAAGTTTCAGTTAATGTTCCCGCTGTCACAACTCTAACCACCTCGCGCTCAACCAACCCTTTGCCCGTAGAATCTCCAGTTTGGTCACATATAGCTACGCGGTGGCCATTCTTGATCAATTTTGGAAGATAGTTGTCTAATGCATGCTTGGGTATACCAGCCATTGGGATTTGATTCCCTTTACCCATTTCCCTCGAAGTGTATACAATCTCCAATACCATGGACGCAATTTTGGCATCTTCGTCAAATGTTTCGTAGAAATCGCCCATCTGAAAGAGTAATATCGTATCTGGATTTTGATTTTTTATTCTAAGGTATTGTTCTCTAATCGGAGTATTTTCTGCTACCATCTCATAACCTATAGCGTTCTAAAATAAAACCCGAAGTGGTGCTTTTATTACAATTGCCACATCAAACTTTCCAAACAGATGCCGATTAAACGCAAATTCGGCTTGCCCACATCCTCAGATGTTAACTTCCCTGCTTAGATATTCTAACCGCCTTTGTTATCAAAGTCGGAACATTGCCCATTGGGTCAGGATCTTCACTAGCATCAAGTTGAGTTATAAGTGAACCGAAAAGAGCTGTAGATGATACGACTCCCACAAAAGACTCTTCAACAATCCTAGCCTGGAATGTCAGTTTTTCATTTGCTGATTCTAATTGAACTTTTTCAAAGTCCCTTATATCAAGATGTTTGGCGTCTTCGGGATTTAGCTGTAATACTTCATCTCTTACAATTATATTCTTGTTGTTTATGACTTCTATTTTCACATCATCTGAGTTGTGTAACACTCTTCCAGGCACAAATAACAAAGGATAATCCTTAGTCGTTAAATTCGTCCCATCGACAATCTCTAGTGTTTGCATTGAAAACCTACTACTATCGTCACTATTAGCATACAAAACCTTGCCACCAGCATCCTGAACATCCAAACAAGGCCACTGAATACCTGTATTTCGCCCACCTGATGCAGGAATCATCTGACTAGGTATCGGAAAGTTAGGTATGCCAGCTGGCTCCAATATTCCTTCCTTAGAGAGTAACCGATCATATTTTATGCCAGCATAAAATGGGACATTATTGGATATTTCATCCAAAATTTGAGCTGCACAGTGATAATCAAATGCATTATATCCCATAGCTTTAGCAAGTTCGGTTATGATCCACCAATCAGGCATTGCATAAGTGTTGTTAATTTCCAACACCTGCCTTAATGGTTGGACTCTTCGTTCCATATTAGTAAAAGTACCCTCTTTTTCAGCAAACGTAACTGACGGAAGAACGACGTCGGCCAACATGCCAACGTCAGTTAAAAACGCATCTTGAACAACTAGAAATTCAAGGTTTTTCACGGATTCTAGGACGTCACCCAATTCGCCATTCGAAAAGTTGGTACTGCTGCCAACAATCATCATGGCTTTAACATCACCACTTGTAATTGCTGGAAACATTTCTTTTAGACCAAGTCCAGTTTCTTCAGGTATTGCCAATCCCCAGCTTTGTTCCAAGTTTTCTCGAGCAGATGAATCGTTAAGATTTCTATAGCCTGGCAATAAATGAGGAACACATCCCACATCCCATGATCCTTGGTCATTAGTGCCTGACCTTAGAGGGTATATACCGCCGATATTATTCCCTATGTTACCAGTTGCCAATGCCAAGTTTATGACAGATCTGGTGGATTCAGACCTCTGAGCATTGTCCAAATTGTCCAAAGCATATATGAAAGACGTAGAGTCGCTCTCCGCTATATGCCTTGCAGCTGTACGAATATCGGACTCATCAACTCCAGTAATTTCTTGAACTTTCTTCAAATCAAATTTCCATAAAGAATTCTTGAAGTTATCCAGGTTTTGAGTTCTGGTATTCATGAATTCTTGGTCTTCTAAAGCTTCATCAAAAATGACTTTTAGGATGCCTCCAAGTAGAACCGAATCTGTTCCAGGTCTAGGCCTGAGCCATAGATTAGCGGATCTAGTTAACTCAACTTCCCTGGAATCTATAACAATCAGCTTAGAGCCATTCTTGGAACCCCGTTTTACAGCAACAGATGCCACATTATGTTCCTCGGTAACGTTACTAGAAACCACCAATATACAATCGGATTCTTCTATACTCCAAATCGAATTAGTAGCCGCCTGGTAACCAAGGACATCTCCCAAAATCTCTGTGATTTCAGGTCTCATATTTGAAGAGTGATCCACATTGTTGCTATTCATTACCGATCTAGTAAATTTCTGCAATATATAGGCTTCTTCATTAGTAGACCTAGCTGAACTTAATGCGGCGAACCCAGAACCTTTGTAGAGATTAAGTTTATCTGCCACATATGACATTGCTTCTTCCCAAGATGCATCTTCCAACACACCTTCTCTCCGAATCATAGGACTCTTCAATCTAGATCTTTTGTTTATAAAATCAAGGCCGAATTTTCCCTTGAAACAAGCCTGCCCTCTGTTTGCTTCGGCCTCCAATTCTGGGATGACCCGTATGACCTTACCTCTTTTATTTACTTCCAACTTCAATTGACAACCAACTGGACATTGAGGACAAGTTGTAGAAGTCGATTCCACCGCCTTGTCCCATTTGTAATCCGATTCTACTAGAGCCCCTACTGGACAGACGTCTATACAAGACCCGCAAAACTCACAGCCAGATTCCAGCAATGAAGATCCATAGGCTGGACCCACCAAAGATATCCCTGACCTTTCTGTAAGTGTTATAGCATTGTCACCTCTTAGTTCATCACAAGCTCGCACACACCTAGCACAAACTATACATAAGTTGTAATCCAAGTCGTAAAATGGATCCTGATTTAACACAGGAAGGTTCCTATACTTGTAAGTCATAGGAGTAGTCAGTCCGGTTCCAACATATATAGTCGTGTCTTTAAGTTAACATCTCTCATTTTTTGGACAAGGCACACATCTGTCCGTAACAGAAACATGCCAGAGACATATATC
>CAYUCO010000027.1:0-3744 GCA_964443385.1 uncultured Dehalococcoidia bacterium
CAAGTGGTGATTTCCGGAAACTTATGACCTCTATCCAAAAGTTTTTCTAAAGCCCAAATATCTCTTTTCTGGTATATGAAAACTTCAATCTGTTCAATACAGCCAGTCCCATTATCCAAATCGTGCAACATATCATAATAGGCTAGTCTTGTTTCGGCTGGGAAAAGAGCAAAATGAGGGTCTTGCGCTCCATCTCTAAGAGTAGTGTCAGTGATTAATTTTGGATGAGAAGAATCCGTGGATTTAGGTACAGATGCAGCAACTGTGTCCAGAGAAAGAGGCGGGAATTTCCCACCGTAATTGTAATAGACTCTATCTCCATTTATCTCATTACTACTCATTTCAAACTCCTCATATTCCTGATAACTTTAACACATCCTGTTTGGTCAATCTTCTTCCAGTGTAGATGTATCTCCTTCAGGTAATCCCAACTCCCTTGCCTTCAACAATCTTCTCATTATCTTCCCACTCCGTGTTTTCGGGAGTGAATCCAAGAATTCTATTTCCCTTGGAGCCACTCCAGCTGCCAATTTAGATCTTACAAAACCCATTATTTCGTTCCTAAGTTTGTCAGTTCTCTCAAATCCATCATGCAAGGAAACAAAAGCTTTAACTATTTCGAAAGCAACTGGATCCGGTTTCCCTATAACTCCGGCCTCGGCTACAGCCGGGTGTTCAATTAAAGCACTCTCAACTTCGAACGGACCCACCAAATGTCCTGCTGTATTAATCACATCGTCCGCTCTACCGACAAACCAAAAATAACCATCACTATCCATGCGTGCTCTATCACCAGTCAAATACCAACCATTCTTGAATTTTGAATCATACATTTCCTGATTTTTCCAATAAGTGCGGAACATGGAAGGCCATCCAGGTTTTACAGCTAAGTCTCCCTCTGTCCCCGGCTCTACTTCTGTTCCTTCATCATCTACTATCGCTGTCTTAACTCCAGGAATTGGCCTACCCATGGATCCGGGTCTAATATCTTGCACTGGGTAATTAGCAATCAGAATGGCTCCTGTTTCTGTTTGCCACCAGTTATCATGAAAAGGCATACCAATAACATTTTGACCCCATACAACAGCCTCAGGATTCAAAGGCTCTCCTACAGAACACATGTGCCGCAAACTGGATAGATCATATCGACCTGGAATTTGATCGCCGGCTTTCATCAGCATTCGTATAGCAGTAGGAGCCGTATACCAAACAGAAACTTTGTACTTTTGAATGATTTGGTACCAATCACTGGCGCGAAAGCCACCTTCATAAATTACCTGTGTAACTCCGTTTGTCCATGGTGCAGACATTCCGTATGAGGTTCCTGTAACCCAACCTGGGTCTGCAGTACACCAATAGATATCTTCATCATGCAGATCTAAAGCCCACTTACCAGTAGCCATGTGCTGCAGTGCTGCGATGTGAGCATGAACAGCTCCTTTAGGTTTCCCTGTTGTTCCAGAGGTGTAATGCATTATTGAATAATCTTCTTCTTGTGTATTAACTGTTTCAAAATCTGCAGAAGCTGATTCCATTTCAGCCTCGTAACTCACGTCTCCGTCTTGTAAAGGATTCTCATGCCTATTATTTTTGTTGATGACTACGATATGCTCCAGATCTGGAAGGTCGGGCAATATATTACTAATTTTGTTACGTAAATCAGGTGTAATCAATAAAACCTTTGCACCACTATCCAATAATCTATCCTTGACCGGATCTGGACCAAAAGCCGAAAACAGAGGACCAGCGATAGCACCTACTTTAAGTATTCCAAAAAAGGCAAAATACAATTCAGGCACCCTGCCCATGAATATAAAAGCCCTGTCACCTTTTTGTATTCCTAATTTTGATAACACATTGGCGAATTTGTTTGATTGTGCCTTCATATCATTGAATGTATAGGTTTCTTCTTCCCCATTTGAACCTTCCCAATACATTGCGACCTTACTACCATTACCCAAGTCAACGTGCCTATCTATAGCCTCGTGAGCTAGGTTCAAACCGCCATCTGGCAATCCATTTAAACGGTTGCGCATTTCCTGCCAGTCGAAATCCTGCACAGCTTTTTCGTAATTCGTCAGATTGGGTTCCAAAACATCATCGTAGCTATTTGGTTTGGAGATAATTGGATATTCCATGACAACTCCTTAGGAGGAAATTTTAGGAATGAATTTAGTTTAAATTCATTCTAACCAAATCTGAGAACTGACACAATCCCACGTAATATTACTAACAAATTTTATTACCAAATTATGCACTTGCTGTTTGTACCTACATCCATCGTCATTCTATAATAAAACCATGAAGTCATTGAACACATTCTTAACGGATATATATAGACGACTGTTAAACCATCACGGCCACCAATACTGGTGGCCTGGAGAAAGTGATGTCGAAATCGTAGTAGGTGCAATACTTACACAAGGAGCAAACTGGGAAGCGGTAAGCAAGAGTATAAATCTCCTTAAACAAAACAATCTATTGAACCTAGAAAGTCTTAGAAACGTCGACGACAAACAACTAGCAGAGCTAATAAAGGCTTCAATATATTTTAATCAAAAAACCAAAAAGATTAAGGCATTTGCCCATCATGTTTTCGAAAAGCATAATGGAGATATTAATAATCTATTGACGCAAGATAAAGATTCTTTGAGAAGCGAACTGCTTTCAATCTACGGTATAGGTGAGGAAACTGCAGACGACATAATACTTTATTCCGCCCAAAAACCAGTTTTTGTAATAGACAACTACACTAAACGTATATTAAATAGAATTGGCATATCAGTCGAGAATAAACGCTACCAAACTTACCAGAAGTTCTTCATGGACAATTTAGATGAAGATGTCTCACTTTTCAACGAGTACCATGCTCTTCTTGACGAGCACGCAGCAACAATTTGCACTAAATCCAACCCGTTTTGTGAAAAATGCTGCCTAAATGATATCTGCCTATTTGGGATAAAGAATATTGACATATGATTTGACCACAAACTTGGCACTCCATTAACAATAGTTTATAGTTAGCCTTTGCATAGTCATTAAATCATGCTATAGATAGCAAAATAGTTTATTAATAGAAACCGGAGAATATATTGGACTTTTTGGGAATCGGCGCAGCAGAGTTCCTAGTAATTGGCCTTGTCGCATTTTTGATACTAGGACCCACGCGCATGAATGAAATGGCAAGAAATATTGGTAAACTAATCAGGGAAATTAGACAAACCACTAACGATATACCAGCGTTGTTATCTCCAGAAGAACCACTGGATCAGCCACCCGCTGAATTCACCAACATTGACGAGGACTCTGATATAAATGCTAGAAAAACCCCCGACTCAAGATAAAAGCCTTACACTTACTGGACACTTGTTAGAGCTAAGAAAGCGAATGATCATATGTACGCTTTCAGTAATAATATGCACGATCATAGTTTTTATATTCCACCCTTTGGTATTCGATCTACTTATGGGTCCGGCTAAAGGATTCGAATCCTTAGCAGAAAATAAGTTAGTTTTTACACAAATAACCGAAATGATAGGTATCACTATGAAAGTGTCGATCATGGGAGGAATGGCTCTTTCCACGCCTATAATCTTGTATCAAATGGTTCTTTTTATATCCCCTGGTTTAACTTCGAGGGAAAAGAAATACCTATTTGCGCATCTCCCTGGCACGCTATTGACATTTGTAGCTGGATGTGTCGTCGGATATTTGGTACTACTTCCACCGGCTCTTAATTTTCTC
>CAYUCO010000028.1:0-10734 GCA_964443385.1 uncultured Dehalococcoidia bacterium
CAACAAAGAAGTATTCGAAGGACTATTAGGCATAAGCCACGAAGAACTAGTAAATGGATATGAGGATGGCACCTTTTGGCCAAAGGATCATGATAGGAGTTTGTATCCGTACATGCAGGATATGATCGAAGATGCTTCTAAGGCTGTATGGGATGGTAATCAACATGGTCCAAGCACACCTCCTGAACCTACGAGAACCGTTGGATCAAACCCTGGAGGTCCATTCAGTGGTATGAGGGTCCTTGAGATAGCTGATAAAAAAGGGCAGTGGAGTGGCAAACTTATGGGGGACCTGGGAGCAGATGTTATAAAAATAGAGCCTCCAGAAGGGGAGTCAGCCAGAAACATAGGTCCTTTCTACAAGGATGTACCAGATAAAGAAAAGAGCTTGTACTTCTGGCACTACAATACGTCAAAAAGAAGTATAACGCTCAACCTGGAAACAGAAGACGGAAAACAGATATTTAAGCGTCTTGCAGATTCAGCAGATGTAATAATAGAAACATTTAAACCCGGATACATGAAGTCTATCGGACTGGACTACGAAGAACTTAAGTCGACTAACCCTGGACTGATAATGTGTTCCATAACACCATTTGGTCAGACAGGTCCCTGGAAGGATTACCTCACTGGAGATTTGTTACACCTAGCTGCAGGTGGTCAGATGGCCGCTTGTGGATATACTGACACTGATTTACCTGACGCCCCGCCTATTGCTGGTGGAGGTGGCCAGGCATGGCATATGGGTAGCCATTACGCTAACATAGCTATAAGCGCAGCGTTAATGTATAAATCAGTTACCGGAATTGGTCAATATATAGATGTCTCAATACACGAGAGTTGTTCTCTGACAAGAGAAATGCATGTTAACACTTGGATTTATCAGAAAAAGATTCCAATGAGACAAACTGGTAGGCATGCTTCACCAGCACCAAATCAGCAATCACAACACGTCTGTGCAGACGGTAAATATCTAAATGTAGCAGCCCAGATACTAACCGCTCTTACTCCAGAGAGATTGCACATACTAGGGGAATGGATGAAGGAAGAAGGTCTTTCGGAAGATCTCATCGAAGAAAAGTACCGTAATCCTGATTCTATAACAGACAATGAATTGTTTTTATATTTTATAGCCAATATGAGCCGAGATGATGTCTTCCATGGGGGACAAAAACGAGGATTCAATATGGGTGCAATAAGGAATTTGGACGAGGTTATGCAAGATCCTCATCTGGATGATAGAGACTATTGGGCAGAGGTAGATTACCCGGAGCTTGGTATAAAACTGAAGCATCCAGGCCCAGGTGGTATATTCAAAGGATCTCCATGGCAAATATCTCGGAGGGCACCGTTTCTTGGTGAACACAACAAAGAAATATTGTCAGGTGAACTGGGAATCGGCGACGATGAATTGAGCAATTTGGGTAAATCAGGCACGATCTAAGATAACTGTCAAAATTAAGTTCATATGTTGAAGGGCTTTGGAGACGGGTAATACGTTCGTCTTCCAGCCCTTTTAACTTCCCATTTTACTTCTGTTTCATAGGTATTGACTCCATATATCAATCCCATTACGATTAACAATAGGGCAATTTTCCAGTACTCATTTTAAAAGGAGCCTTTAATGTTTCTCTCCAAGATTTCTAAGTTTTTTGTTTGCACTTTGATTACTACAGCTATGGTATTTGTTACAAGTTGTGGGGGTGGTAGTGATACCATAGTCGGCCCAAATATATCTGAAGGTAGATGGGGACACACAGCCACTAAGCTTACAGATGGTAAAGTATTGATAGTGGGGGGACAGGCGAAACCTTCAAAAACACTGGATTCAGCTGAAATATTCGATCCAGTTTCTTCAACGTTTGCATCAGCAGGTAAGATGTCTACAAAACGGGGAGATGGTCTTAGTTCTGTTTTACTAAATAGTGGAAAAGTCTTGGTGTTCGGTGATACAGAGGACGGATCGGCAGAATTATATGATCCAGCTTCGGGGACTTGGTCTCTTACAGGATCTCTAAACGCGCCAAGAGCATTTGCCTCGGCGGATTTGTTAGATGACGGTAGGGTATTAGTATCTGGAGGTACCGATGTTACGAAGAGTGGTGACGTTCAATTCGCGTCTTCGGAAATATACGATCCTGTTAGCGGACAATGGACAATGACAGGGGATATGTTAGAAATACATTCAGGACACAGTTCTGTATTGTTAGATGGCAAGGTAGTTATATTTGGACAGACACTAGCAGAAATGTATGACCCTGATACTGGAGTCTGGTCATCCCTTGGAGCTCCTGCGGTTGAGAGGTCTAGAGGCACTAGTGCCATTATATTGCAGAGTGGAAAAGTGATGATTGCGGGTGGCGAATGGAAACAACCTGGATGGCAGGGACAAGTGCACGTTATGGCAACGATACAAACCTTTGATCCATCGTCTAACGTATTTTCTTCGAGTGAAATTCCGTCTATGACTGCACCACACATATACCAGTCAACGTTTCTTCAAGATGACGGAGTGTTGGTTGTTGGGACAGCGGGTATAGAGACATACAATCCGACAACAAAGCTTTGGACTGAAGTAGCCAAATTCACGTCAGACAGAGGAACCGACACCAACGGTGCTCCTAGTGGCACCAAATTAGATGATGGCAGAATCCTAGTTATTGGTGGTAAAACGGAAACTGATGACGGTAAGTTCATAGGTATAACAACTTCTGAAATTTATGATCCATCTGTTGCAACTGAATAATGGCAACAGACTCATACTTCTCTTAGGTGATATAACAAATACCATTTATGGGCATTACACTATCAGATGTTCTTATGCCTAAGCAATTGTAACTTTATGACAGCGTGTTTATTAACTCGTCTTCGTCTGAGAAGTCGTATTGTCTAGTGTTGTGCATGTTATTTGATTGAAACCACTCGAATGTTTGAGCTATAGCTGATTCTAAGTTGTATTCTGGTTCATATTGTAAATGTTTACAGAGTTTATCTATACTGAAGATTGTACTGTGATCCCAAGGGTGTATATATGGAGCCAGTCTTTGTATTAGAGTTTGTCTTACGTCTGTCGCCATTCCATCCATTATCTCTGATGGAATGAATATTTTATCTGGAGATACTCCCAAAACCGTAGCGAATGTGTCCACGTACCCTTCGTCACTGAAATAATCCTTTCCAGTTACATTGTATATTTCCCCGTATGTATTACTATTTCTAGCCATCATTCTTAGCGCTCTTGCTTCATCGTCTACGTGGCCAATTTGACTGAGTGTGCTTCCTCTACCAGGTATAAGTATTTTTCTGTTATTCAATAATCTGATAAACATACGTTGTTCACGATTAATTAGGTTGTTATCTGGCCCAAAAACCATAGAGAATCGTGCTACGGTCATAGGGAAATTTTGTTCCCGATACAGATTTGTGAGAAAAGCTTCACAAATTAATTTGTTGCGCCCGTAATCGGATTGCTGTTCTGTTGTATTTACGGGGAAGTCCTCTGTAATAGGAAGTATGTCGCTTTTGTCGTATACAACCGTGGAACTGGCAAATATGTAATGGCCAGTTTGGCCTTTTAGAACGTCTGTTATATATTCAACATCATCGCGTACATATGCACTTATATCAAAAACTGTGTCGAAGTCCAAGTTTTTTAATGCTGCTTTAAGTTGGTTGGGATCTTTCCTGTCTGCGTAGATTCTCTTAACATTTTTCGGTAGAGATGCTTCCGTTAGACCTCTGTTTAGGACAGTTACATTGTGGCCATATCTGACCAGTTCATATACCAAATGTAAGCCATTAAACCTTGTTCCACCTATAACTAAGACATCCATTTATGAGCTCCTTTTATATATAATGTTGTCTATTTTGGTATGAATTTCATAGACAGAGAGTTAACGCAATGTCTGACATTCTTGTCTGTAATCCATTCCCCAACAAAAACATGTCCGAGGTGTCCGCCGCATATTGAACATTCTATTTCAGTCCTCATGCCATCTGGGTCGGGTTTCTTGGTTATAGCTCCAGGTATTTCATCATCAAAAGCGGGCCATCCGCACATGGCATCGAATTTATCTTTAGAGTTATAGAGTTCTGAGTCACATTTTCTGCAAACGTAAACACCATTCTCGTAGAAGTCATCATATTCCCCAGAAAAAGGTCTCTCGGTACCTTTATGGTCTATGATGAAGCTTTCCTCAGGAGTGAGTTCGTTGTATGTATTAGCCATATGTCCTCCATCCTTTTGTATTTCTATTATTATACACACATGTCAGCAGTGAGGGTGTATAATTTTAGTTGATTAATGTATGACTAATATAAGGTAAGGATATTGGATCAAGATTTAACCAAAAAAGCCATAGACCCTGATTCTGAAGTTAATCAATCCATCGATGAATCAGATAAAACTGATATCTATAACCAAAATGACGACATGGATCCTATTGCTGAACATGGCAGGCATGGATCTAGAAAAACTTCAGAATATGTTACTAGGGACTTAACCAAAGGTAGTATACCAAGAAATCTATGGTTTCTGGCCTGGCCGCAGATGATTGAAGGTCTCCTGAATGTTTTGGACAGAGTTGCCGACTTGTTTTGGGCCGGGAGATTTTTTGGAATTCATGCTATTGGAGGATTGGCAATAGCTCAACTGTATACTGGCTTAATCATGACTGGCAGACAGGGTCTTGATATGGGTATGCAGGCTATGATTGCAAGGGCTGTGGGTGGAGGCAATATAACACTTGCGAATCACGTTGCTTTACAGGCATTAACCATAACGGCGGTATTTTCCTTGCTAATGGTAGCTGTTGGGGTTTTATATACTGATTCTCTACTAAATATAATGGGAGTGAGCCAGGGTGTAATTGAAGTAACTTCTCTTTATATGCAGATACAATTTGTGGGATTTGCCGGGCAGGCTTTCAGGATGATGTCTGGTGGTGCCCTTCAGGCATCAGGAGACACTCTTACACCCATGAAAGCTACCACAATATCCCGAATAGTTCATATTATTTTATCACCCATATTGATATTTGGATGGTTTGGACTGCCGGAACTCGGGCTGCCCGGGGCAGCCTGGGGAAATGTAATCGCTCAATTCCTAGGAGTTATGTGGAACTTTTGGGCTTTATTTGCAGGTACTTCTAGGCTGCATTTAACATTGAAGGGCTACTATTTTGATGGTCCGTTGCTGATTAGGTTGATTAGGATAGGACTTCCAGCGTCTGGTACAGGTATGGAGAGGTCGATAGTTCACTTATTGTTAGCTAGACTTGTCACACCATTCGGTGATTTAGCGTTAGCCGCTTACGGTATCACCAGAAATTTGGAACTTTTTACAGCTATGGGTAGCATGGGATTGGGCAGAGCCTCTGGTACTTTGGTAGGGCAAAATCTGGGTGCAGGAAGACCGGATAGGGCTCGTCAGGCGATATGGTGGTCAGTAGCATATATAACGCTTATACGTGGTTCTTTGGGAATAATATTGATGATTTTCCCAGTTTTTTTCATAACGATTTTTAATGGTGACAAGGATTTAGTAGAAGTTGCAATATGGTGGGTGAGAATACAAGCTTTATCTGGGTTGGTAATGGGTAGTGGTATGGTATTTACTCAATCATTTAATGTGGCCGGAGATACCATGGCTCCTATGGTAGTAACATTTATAGCTATGGTAGCTGTGGAACTTCCACTTGCATTTGTTCTTTCTCAATGGTCTCCGTTAGGTCAATATGGAATACCTGTGGCCATAACTGTTGCAATGATTGTTAGAACTGCTGTCTACTTCCCTTATTTCCTCAAAGGTAGATGGTCTAGAGTAAACCCTCTTAATTGACAAATATATTTTGAATTATCTAAATGTCACATAATCCACAAGAATCCTCTTTCCGTTGGGTAATGCTAGGATTAGTTTGGTTATTGTATTTTTCCTTTGGTATTACAATGGCCTCTATTGCTCCATTGGCTGTTCCAATAATTGACGATTTAGATATGACTTATAGTCAAATGGGTTTTGTGCTTGGTGCTTGGCAATTGATTTATATAGTTACAGCATACCCACTTGGGGTGGTTATAGATAAAATGGGGACGCGAAAATCTTTATTAATCGGTGTTTTTCTAATTTGGCTGTCTCTAATTTTAAGAGGATTAGTCTCTGACTTTTCAGGTCTGTTTTTATCCGTAGCTATATTTGGTTTTGGAGGACCTATTATATCTATTGGCGCTCCAAAAGTTATTTCGCTGTGGTTTATAGGTAACGAAAGAGGATTTGCTGCAGGGTTGTATTCTACTGGTCCTGTTGTAGGTGCATCTCTGGCTTTAGCAACTGCGGCGAGTTTGGTAGTCCCTTTGACAGGCTCATGGAGGGGCATATCTTTGATTTATGGAATAGTTGTTATGGCAACCATAATTATGTGGTTTTTATTCGCTAAAGAGGCTGAAAATGACAGTAAACATGAAACTACATCTACAATCCATATATTAAAGAATCTGATAAATATTAGGAATGTTCAAGTGATGTTGGTGTTGGCGATAGCTACTTTTTTGCTAAATCACGGGCTTAACAACTGGTTGCCGACCCTACTGCAAGAGAAATCTATGACGATTTCTCAGGCTGGTTTTTGGACAGCTATTGCGACTATGGCTGGTGTTTTAGGTAGCGTTATAATACCAAGTATTGCTAGGCAGGGATATCGTGTTATTGCGTTAGGTATTATTTTCCTCGTTGCCTCCTTAACGACATTCGGGTTAACTATATTCACTGATATGCCTCTTTTTGTTGTTTTGATAGTTTCTGGTATTGTCAGGGCTCCTATGATGCCTATATTAACCTTGATTCTTATGGAGACAAAAGGAGTTGGATCTGCAAATATCGGAGCTGCCGTGGGTTTATTTTTCGCGGCAGCTGAGATAGGTGGATTTGGGGGTCCATTTCTCTTAGGTATTTTGAGAGATTTTTCTGGATCTATGAATACAGGTTTAATATTCTTGAGTGTTTGTGTCGGTTTGCTGGTTGTCATCTTGCCTATGATAAAAGAAGATGATCAGTAGTTATCTGTGATGTTTCCGTCTTCTAAGTGAATTCTTCTATCAGTTATTCTTGCCAAGGTGAGATCGTGTGTGACTACAACTACAGTAACCTTACTGTCATTGGATATTGTTCTTAATGTCTCCCCTATATTTATGGCAGTGGAGCTGTCAAGTTCTCCTGTGGGTTCATCTGCAAATAGTACAGCAGGATTATTCACCAGGGCTCTTGCTATAGCTACTCTTTGTTGTTCGCCTCCAGACATCTCATGGGGTCTATGTTGTGCTCTGGATTCTAGTCCTACCAGTGCCAATGCTTCAAGTGATTTCCGTCTTCTCTCCCTCCAAGATATACCAGATATATGTAGTCTTAGTTCTACATTTTCTTGGGCAGATAGAAGGGGTATTAACCCGAAGGATTGAAACACAAAACCTAAAGAGTTTCTTCTTAGTTCTACAAGGTCAGATTCAGACAGTTCTCCTACCTCCAAACCATTCATTTTCACTGATCCGCTAGTTGGTTTGTCTAAGCCTGCCATCAAGTTCAATAAGGTGGTTTTGCCAGAGCCCGATCTACCGGTTATCGACAGGAATTCTCCTTTATTTACATCGCAACTTATTTTGTTGACGGCTGTTACAGCTGAATCACCACTTCCAAATGTTCTTATTGCGTCTCTTACCACTATTATTGGTTCATTCTGTATTGATGAAGTATTGTTAATCATGATTTATCTTTCTGGAGTCTAGTACATAGAGTTGTTATGTTTCCCAAAATTTATGCTGGTTTTATATTCATCTGATTGTCATCTAAATCGATCTTTGCTAAACCTTCGAAATTCAGGTTATCTAAGTAGTTTTGAGGGATTTGGAGCCTACCGACCTTGTCTACCACCAAGAACTCTTCTTCATTTGTTTCGTCACCGCTACGTGAAATACGATTTACTGAACTTATCCGTCCATCTCTTATATAAAGTACTCTGTCCATATACTGTGACACCCCTGTATCATGAGTTACCACTATGACAGTTACTTGGTAAATTTTGTTCATTTCACCAAGTAGTGTAAAAACACGTGCCGCAGTTTGGCTATCTAATTCCCCAGTTGGTTCATCTGCAAGTAGTAAAGGCGGTTGATTTGCCATTCCCACAGCTATAGCCAATCTTTGTTGTTCTCCACCAGACAGTTCTTGTATCTGGCGTTTGGCCTTATCTTCCATTCCTAGTATGCTTAGCAGATCCATAGCATTCTGTTTTCTGACTTTCCCAGACTCTCCTGATATTGCCTGCGGCATTTCGATGTTTTCTATCACATTCAGGTAGGGCACAAGGTTACGAGCCGTTGCCTGCCACACGAAACCAACTTCAAGTCTACGATATAGAACTAATTCGTCATCTGATATATTCAACAGATCTCTCTTGCCGACTCTAACTTGACCAGCTGAAGGTCTATCCAATCCTGAAAGTATATTCATTAATGTGCTTTTTCCACTACCACTAGCTCCCATGATGGCTATCATTTCACCCTTTTGGACTTCCATGTCCAGCCCCCGTAAGGCGACTACCTCGAGCTCCGATCTTTTGAATATCTTGAAGAGGTCCTTGCATTCTATATAAGGACCTTCGCCTTCTTCTAATTGGGATATATTTGAATTTTCAGTTTCCATATTAAGCTCCCCATAATTCTTTTTAATTATCACCTATTCTAAGGACACTTTGTAGATCCATTTTATTAGTTATCCAAGAAAGCCATAGAATTGTGATAGAAGCAATAATCCCGAGGATTATATAGGTTAATAACAGAAGTCCCCAATTCATTGTTAATATCATCGGTGGGGTCACCCTAACTCCTTCTTCGGTAATTTCTAGTACAGGTAAAATGCTGGATCCTATCTGATATCCAGCTATTGTGCCAACTACTATGCCAAAAATCATAACAAGTAGCAGATTAAACCAGACAACACCGTTCAATTGAGATTTTGTAAATCCCAAAGTTCTCAAGATCGCGTACTCTGCTTTGCGCTCTATGGAATCGGCATAGCAGTACAGCATAACTCCAGAAGCACTAGCAAGGACTAACGCAAAAAACATTAACAACAACAATCCTCCCCAACCGGCGTTTACAAGAGGATTGTTTATCCGGTCAGATACCATATTGTCGGCAACGAATATTTCACTCAAGACAACACCATTACTTGATAGTTCTTCAGCGAGAAGTTCTCCTGGTTCATTTTCAAGCATGCTAATCCACATTTCATTACTACCTCCAGTGAGCTTTTCTGCCCTTAAATTGGTGTAATGATTAAGGTTGGTTAGATCGGTTACCACAAAAGGAGATTCCATAGGGTCAAGGGTTGGGAAATAATCTGTTGAAGCTATTGCCCTGACAGGTACCAAGGCATCTATAGTCCCCAAAGTCAGATCATCTCCTAATTTAGCATTGGCTATTTCCAGGAGAGATTTACTCACTATCGCAGGCATTGGCACTTCTTTTGCACCGAAAGCTATGCTTGGGGTAGACAGACCTCCAGGAATCCAACTTAAGACCGCTGAACCGGGGGAATCTGCCTGTCTGCCTATCAGTCTAGTGTTTGGATCGATATCCCTGTCAGTAGGCAACGTCACGGAAGAACTGTATTCGAATGCAAACAAACCAGGTACCGTTAGATCGTCAATTATGTGCCATTGTTGAAGGAAAGTATTATGATCTTCTATTCTTTCGCCTTCTGGGTTCAAAGGGCCAGATGCTATTAGTTCACCCAAAAATATTGCTCCTGATTCTCTATAAGTCGAAGACCCAATGTCTACTCTGATTGATTGAAGTGTAAAAGGGGGCACTGCTCCAACATAAGATGGAAATCCTCGATCATCAATTCTTACTGTGATTGGATTTAGGATAGATCGCCGAGTCCAATTCATTTTTGGGAATATATCTGCGTCGAGCCGGACCCAGCCTTTTGAATCAAGTTCGAAACCCTCAAAGTCCAGATAACCAAAAAGTATGTCAAAATAGTAACCACTGGAATCTCTTACTCTTCCCAATATTTTTGACTGTGGGTCTAAGTTGCCGGGATTAACCCAAATACTCAGAGTTGTAGCACTTGATGGTAGAAGAATGCCATGCTCAGTAATAATTGGCGTCTCTTCTGTGTCGGCTGGGTTAAGTATTGTTGAAACCTCGTTTATGCTAAGGTCACCTATTAAATCTCTCCTGTACCATGAGACTTTTTCAAAATTGTTTGTATCAATACCTAATATTGTAATATCTCTTTGATCCAGACCACTTGTAGAGATAGTACCGGACGATCTTAATGTTTCAGAAATTGTATCTACTGTGTCTAGTCTTCTGGTCAAATTTGACAACCCTAGCAACGACACTGGTGCTCGATTCATTCCATGTTCAAATCGCACATCTGAACCTGCTGCATACAGGGCTCTATCTATTTGACTTTGTTCCATTGTGGACCTGAATGTACTACCAATTACTCCAAGTGAGGTAGTAAGCATTAATAGCACTACTAATGAACCGGGTATTATTGGATCTCTTGCTACTCTTCTGGTTCCTTGCACTAGCCAAACAGGTCCTACTGGTTCTATAACTTTGGCAAACACCAATACTGAAAATGGGAATATTCTCATTACGATTAGACCTATCGCTAGTAATGCCAGTAATGGGCCTAATAACAGAGATAGATCGATTAGTAAATCT
>CAYUCO010000029.1:0-2878 GCA_964443385.1 uncultured Dehalococcoidia bacterium
TCCATACTCTCTAGAATTTCAGGTTTTACATACAAAACCCCTATTCCGGTCGGTGCCAACATCTTATGTCCAGAAAAAGCAAAAAAATCACAATCTATGTCAGTAACATCTACCTTCATATGTGGAACACTCTGGGCACCGTCTATCAATACTTTCGCACCCATTTTATGTGCAACAGCAGTTAACTCTTTCACGGGATTTATTGTACCTAATACATTAGACATGTGAGTCAGGGCTAATAACTTGGTCCGCTCAGTGATCAAATCATCTATATTCGAAAGATTTAGCATTCCATCTTCATCGAGTTCAATGAACTGCAAAGAGGCCCCGTTCTGTTCTGCTAATTTCTGCCATGGTACAAGATTACTATGATGTTCCATGTGAGTTGTTAATATTTCATCTCCTGCAGATATATTATGTTTACCCCACGTTTGCGCGACCAAATTAATTGCTTCTGTGGTGTTCCGAACCATTATTAAAGATTTATCTTCTTTTGCACCAATAAATCTTGTGCATCTAGATCTTGCATCTTCATGTCTGTCGGTTGCCTCCATACTTAAAGTATGAACACCTCTATGAATATTGGAATTATACGATTCATAATAATCCACTAAAGACTGGATCACTGATGTAGGTTTCTGAGAAGTTGCGGCATTATCTAAATAGACCAACGGTTTCCCGTAAATCGTTCTTGAAAGTATGGGGAAGTCCTTGCGTATACGATTAACATCCAACATTGGTAGCTCTACCTTTCACAAATCTTACGGAATACCACTACAAACTTATTGAATTAGGAAAAGATACCCAACCAATCTTCTAACCTAGAATGAATCATATCGTTAATTTGTTCCCGCAAATGTTCATTGCCAATGCTATCAATTACTTCGGATACAAATGCTAAAGTTAAGAGGCTCCTAGCCGACAATTCATCTATACCCCTACTCCTCAAATAGAAAAGAGCATTTTCATCCATCTGACCACAGGCTGCCCCATGACCACATAAAACGTCGTCACAGTACACCCAAAATGCCGGCTTAGTGTAAGCTTCTGCTCTATCAGATAGGAGTAAGTTTTTATCCACTTGATTGGCATTAACTTTGTATGCTCCCTCCCTAACGATTATGCTTCCATGAAATACAGACTTTGATTTGCCATCCAATATACCTTTATACAATTCTCTGCTGGTTGTATGAGGCTTGGCATGATCAATTATAACTTGGTTATCAACATGTTGAGTACCGTTAACAAGGTATAATCCATTGAGCACACTGTAACTGCCTTCTGCATTTGTCAGTAAATTCAAGTTGTTCCTGACAAGTTTGCCTCCCAAATCAATGTTCATAGAGGAGAACGTACTGTCCTTACCCACAATTATCTCAGTATTAGTTATGTGAAATGACTTTCGTGATTGTGTCTGAATTTTGTAATACTCTAAATTAGCACCGTTACCTACTACCAACTCAGTAACAGAGTTATTAAAATATCTAGTATCTTCAATGCCAATATAACTTTCTACAATCGCAACTTTACTATTATCGCCAACTAAAACCAAAATGCGGGGCTGGATGAAGGTGTCTTGTTCCAATCCTGTGGTCATGAAGATTATTTCGATAGGATCATTTATCACTACATTATTTGGAATACTGATAAACGCCCCGTTGTCCAAGAAAGAAGTGTTCAGAGCATTAAACGCATTTCCATGGAAATCTGCGTAATTGCCCAAATGTTTTCCTATCAAATCATAGTCACCTTTAGAAGCCTTATTGAAATCCTTGACTAGGACGTTATCAGGCAAATCTTTTATAACAGATAATTTTTCCTCGTATTGTCCGTCGACGAAAACCAATTTATTCCAATGCGATTTTCCAAAACCTACTGGATTGGATACAATGTCACGAACAAATTGTTCGTGACATAAATCTGGCATTTCAAAAGGAATTTTTGCTATTGGAGACACATCCGTGTACTTCCACTCCTCATTGCCTCTCCGTTCGACCGGAAATCCTAATTCCTGAAAACATTTTCTTGCTTTATTCCGTAAGCCTTTGAAATGCACTGAGTCATTCAGAGATGCGGTCGATTCTAAATGCTCTGATACGGTTAAGTAAGATTCCTCTGGTTTTACTCCAATTTGTGTCATAACAGATTTCCTTCAACCAGAGTGTTGATCATTAGCTAATGATTGTTCAATGTTGTCGTATCCATTAGTTTCTATCTCTAAAGCCAACTCTTTGCCACCTGACTTAACAATACGACCATTTATGAGTATATGAACTTTATCGGGTACGACGTAGTTTAATATTCTTTGATAATGAGTAACCAGAATTATAGATTTCTCTTCGCTCCGCAATTGATTAATGCCATTGGCCACAATTCTCAGAGCGTCAACATCCAAACCTGAATCAGGCTCATCGAGTATGGACAGTTTTGGATCAAAAATTGCCATCTGCAATATCTCGTTTCGTTTCTTTTCTCCCCCTGAGAATCCTTCATTAACCGACCGTTTAACGAGATTTCTGTCCATCTCCACTATGTCGACTTTACTATTAAGAAATTTATCGAACTTTAGCACGTCCATTTCATCCAAGCTCTTGCTTCGTAACACAGAGTTTAAACCTGCCCTCATGAAATGATCCATGCGCACTCCTGGAACCTCGGTGGGATGCTGAAAACATAGAAACAATCCCAACCTAGCTCTATCCTCAGGTAACATGTTTACCAAGTCCTGCCCATCGAACAACATCTCTCCAGAAGTAGCCTCATAACTCGGATGTCCAGATAATAAATAAGCTAGAGTACTTTTCCCAGATCCATTTGGTCCCATGATTGCGTGTACCTCGCCAGGATTTACAGTAAGATTAAGTCCCTTGAGAATTTC
>CAYUCO010000030.1:0-10864 GCA_964443385.1 uncultured Dehalococcoidia bacterium
CTTTAGAATATCCAAAGTATATTCAACATCTATTTTCATCTGTTCTATAAGTTCAGTAGGTGAATCGAATAACTTGTCTTCCCGTATTCTTTCTATGAAATCTATAGTTATAAATGATCCATATATGTCTTCGTTGAAATCTATCAGAAATGTCTCTATAACATGTTTAGCACCATTGAACGTAGGTTTTGTTCCTATGTAAGAAGCTCCGAAATATTGCTTGTTCTCTGTTTTTACTAATGTGGCATATATACCGTCTGGTGGAATCAGTAGATGTGTGTCTACATCCAGATTGGCCGTTGGGAACCCCAGAGTTTTTCCTTGCGAATCTCCAGACACTACACGACCTTCTATTGAAAATGGTCTTCCCAGTAGATCTATGGCTCTAGTTAACATTCCGTCTGCTATTGATTTTCGTATAATGGTACTGCTGATATTTTCCCCATTGTGGCAAGCTGCTTCGATTACATGAACTGAAAAGCCTTTTGCTAAGCCTATTGTTTTTAGTGTTTCCGCATCTCCTTCTCGGTTGTGTCCCATGGCAAAATCTTGACCCATGACCATGCCTTTCATTCTCAACTTATCTTGTAGTAGATCAACGAATTGATCAGCACTAAGCAGAGATAGATCATGGTCAAATGTTATGGGCATTACTAAATCGGCACCAGCATCTTTCAGAAGCTTCACCCTGTGCTTAGGATCTGTTATGTATTTAACCTCAAACCCCGGAGTTACAACTGTTCTAGGATGATTCGAGAAGGTTACTATGCAACTCAGCATATTGCGGCTATGAGCTAGAGTAGTTAGCTGTTTGATCAGACCTGAATGACCCAAGTGCACTCCATCGAAAACCCCAACTGCGACTAGGGTTTCTTGTGGTGGAACGGGAATTAATTCTTGATCGGCTCTCATGGGAAACTCCGAGAATAACTTGATAGGTATTGGTGTGTTGAAATCCAGTTTGTTACAGTTAAGACTTTTTCAGGATCTGCTGGGCATGTCTTAAAAGTTCAACAGTTTCTTCCCAATCAACACACGGATCTGTTATCGAAACTCCATACTTCAAGTTGTCAGGATTGCTTTCGTCAAGAGGTTGGTTGCCTTCGAAGATGTGGCTTTCTAACATAACCCCGACAATATTTGTATTGCCTTCCGACCTTTGTTTCATTAAATCTTGGAATGCTATACGCTGTTTTTTGTGATCTTTGCCACAATTTGCGTGTGAACAGTCTACAACTAATTGAGTTCGCAGGTTTGCTTTCTCCAATCGTTGTACTGCATCAGCTACAGATTCGGCATCAAAGTTTGGACCCTGGCTACCGCCCCTTAATACTATATGAGTGTATTGATTTCCCTTGGTAACAACTACAGATGCTTTTCCTTCGGAGTCCACTCCTAGGAAAGCCTGTGCTGCCTGGGAAGCTGTTACTCCGTCGACCGCTAGCTGTATACTTCCACCGGTTCCATTTTTGAAGCCAACTGGCATGCTGAGCCCGCTACTGACTTGTCTATGAGTCTGACTTTCTGCTGTACGTGCTCCAATGGCAGCCCAGGAATAAAGATCTGCAATATATTGAGGCGTGATAGGATCTACAAATTCAATTGCAGTGAGTAGTCCTAACTCACTTACTTTCAAAAGGAATTCTCTTGCCATACGTAATCCCGTATTGATATCGAAACTTCCATTAAGATGTGGGTCATAGATGAGCCCTTTCCATCCTACTGTGGTTCTGGGCTTTTCGAAATAAACCCGCATCACTACTAGCATTTCATTCTTCATTTCGTCTGCTAGTAATTTCAGTTTTTTTGCATATTCATAACCAGCCTCTATATCATGCAAGGAGCACGGCCCAACTATCATTAACATTCGGTTGTCTTCACCCTTAAGAATACGGGCGACCTGATCTCTTCCGTCGGTTACCTGTGCAGCTATTGCTGGGGTTGTAGGGAATTCTTTCAAAAATTCACTAGGTGCTGCTAATTGTTGGATGCTTTCTATATTCAAATCGTGTAGTTGTGTCATATTTATGTCTCTACCAGTATTGTTGTTTGTGATTCTATTTAATAGATGGTGGTGACTATAGCATTGAACGCCTAGTGTGTCTAGTCGCGATAAGAGGAGTGTTATTAGCCTGTGATATCAGGTCGCAGATGTGTTGCATCTCTTAAGTATGAGTGATTCATCTCTTCTGGTTGTTTTTCAGTATTTACTAGTACTAATACTCTTATACACATAGGAAGCATACCAGGAACGTTCATTTCGTGACTATTTAGTAATGGTACATGTGTCCATCCCATCTCACGAGCTGCTACAGCTGGGAATTCGGCGTTAACGTCACTAGTGGTGGTAAAAAACGTGGCAGCTATGTCATTCTTATTTATGTTATTTGTGTCCAGCAGATCATTTAGGAGCTCGTGAGTAGCATCCAGTATAGCCTCTCTTGTATTTTCCGTTACGGTAGTAGCTCCTCTGAGTCCTCTGCATATTAGGGCCATGACTTTATTCCTCCGGTTTAAGATCCGCCTTTGAGATCAGATATAAAACTTTTAACTACCTCTCTTCTATCAGAAGTTGGTGTTTTTTCTATGGTGTCTATTAATGCGCTTCCAACAACTGCTGCGTTGGCTATTGTGCTTAGTGATTCTACATGTTGTCTTTGGCTGATGCCAAAACCAATTGCTATAGGTACTTTCGCGTGCTTTTTTACTCGATTAATGAAATCAGGTACAGATGATCCCATCTCTTGTCTCGCACCGGTGACTCCTGTCAAGCTGACACAATATATAAATCCATCGGCGTTTTGACAAGTTTTTTCGATTCTTATATCAGTACTCGTTGGAGCGAGGAGAGGTATAAAACTAATGTTGTTTTCTTGACATTCCGTTTTTAGAGGCCATGACTCTTCAAAAGGAAGATCTGGTACTATGATTCCATCAACTCCATTTTCTTTACAGGAGAGAGCAAATTCCTTCAAACCGAATCTTAGTATTGGATTGTAGTACCCCATAAGAACAAGAGGTGTGGTCAATCCATTGCGTCTGAGATCCTTGCAAATGTCTAAACATTTTTTTAGGTTTACTCCGTTTAATAAAGCCTGAAAACTTGATCTTTGAATTGTTGTTCCGTCGGCAAGTGGGTCGCTATATGGAACACCAAGTTCAATTATATCTGCACCGCCTTCTGCCAATGCAGGTACCATATTCATAGTATCTTCAATAGATGGGAAACCAACAGTAAGGTAGGGGATGACCCCCATTTCACCTTTTTCTTTAAGGGTATTAAAGCTGTTTTTTATTCTATTCATCATTAACAATTATAAGCAGTAAATACCATTTAATGGAAAATCTTACACTAAGCTGAATATACCACGTGGGTTTTTACCACACAACACGTCATATGAATTCCTGGTCTAAACCAACTACAGTTTTTATGGTTCTAATAAAACTGCCACTACCCCAATAAGGTAGACGCCACATACTTGATTCTTCATTAGTCATATTACTGGCATGTATTTGGTAGTGAGATTCCCTGCCTATTCCGCCGTAAATCATGGCTCCTACTCCGAATATTATTGCTGGCCAAGCTGTTAGATATTGAAGTGTTGCTGCCATAATAGCCCCGCCAACTATGAGAAGAGTTCCAGCAACGAGAGCTTTGTGGTTAGGTTCCTTTATTATTTCAACCGATTCTAGTCTGGAGTAATCAATGTACGAAAACTCTTCACGTCCGTCGAGATTTTTGTAATATACTATTCTCTCGGACGTGGCGTAAAATGGATCGTGATCCGACATTATAGATTCTTGTGCCCTAAGTTTGTCTCTAATGCTCATTTTACAAAACTCCAGTTGAATTTTATTACATTCATTTAAAGTTTTCCATTAGAAACAGTATGTATACTTACCCAAATATGTCTATTATTTTTGTATTTGTATATTATAGATTGGAATCCTAGATTCTATTCTGGAGGTTAAAATGATAGGAGTTCTGACACACCATTGGGCAAAACCAGAGTTATTTTATGAAGCCGACGAATTACTGAAAAGTAATGGAGAAGCTCAAAGCAGAGCTCCTGGATTTGTTAATAGAAGAACTTTGTATTCAATATCTGATAACACACAAATAACGTCGTTGGTAATTTGGGACGACGAGCATATATACGAACAGTGGAGAGCTAGTGTAGAACGTGCTTTGGCTATGGCTGGGGCTGAAAACTTTTGGGCAAAACCACCAGAGTCACATAGATTTACTACTTCTGACTAAATAAAAAATTACTTAAAAGTTAAGACGATTTTGACACTTTGTTAGTGTTGTTTATGGTACTATTTTTCACTGTGTTTAATTAAAGGATAGAAGAATATGTCATTAAGATCGTTAGTTGGATTTTGTGCTCGAAGACCTTTCCTAATAGTTGGATTATGGGTCGTGCTGATGGTTCTGTCGGCCTTCCTCTCACGAAATTATTTGGATGACGCACTCCAAGGAGGTCAGGGTGCGACACAGGATCTTGAGTTTAAATTAGCGCAGGATCTAAGAGATGAAAAACTGTCAGCATTGGATGCGGAATCTGAGGGAAGTTCAGACGAGGAATCCAAAGGAGTTTCGTCTGACAATTTACTTGTTGTTACATCCTCTAAATATAGTTTTCCATCGGAAGAATACCTATTAGGAATAAATGGATTCTTTGAGAAATTACAATCTGCAATTGACGAAGCTAATTTGGTCCAGTCTGTAGGTACTGTATCAGACTACCAACCAAACCCTTCAGAAGATTTATCCACAGTTATGATATCTGTACCGTTTGTAGAAGGTAAATTGGTTGCCCCCCTAATGCACATTGCTGAGGATTACTCTAATGACGATTTTCAATTTTACTTCATAGGAACTGCTTCTATAGAACATACGTTTCAGGAATTAGCTGAAAAGGATTTAATTACCGGAGAAACGATAGGCATATCAGTAGCAATAATAATTTTGGCATTGGTCTTTGGCACTGTAACGTCAGCATTTATACCCGTAATTTTAGCAGTGGTAGCTATATTTGTTGCTACCGGGTTAGCGGCTATTTTGGGTCAGTTTGTAGACCTTAATGAATTTGTTCCTAATATTATGACCATGATGGGACTGGCTGTAGGAATAGATTATTGTCTTTTTATACTTTCGAGATACAGAGAAGAACGGCAGAATGGATTGGAACAATTAGACGCCATAATTGTTACTGGTAGCACCGCGGGTAGAGCTGTGATGTTCAGTGGCCTGACTGTTGTATTGGCTCTTACGGGTATGTTTATTATACCTGAAAAGACATTTCAGGCATTTGGTGTTGGAGCTATATTAGTCGTTTTTGTCGCTGTCTTCGCCGGTATTACTTTACTGCCAGCATTGATTGGTATATTGGGCGATAAAATAAACAGTTTTCACGTTCCCAAGATCACCACAATCTCCCTGTATTTTCTTGGATTTTTATTCGTCGCATTTACTCAAGAGTTGGGTCCAAAATTGTTGTTGGTTTCGGGATTAGTGATGTTGTTACTTATACTGACATCTCTATTAAGGAAAACTGGGTTAACTCCGGCCTTTTTGTCTCCAAGTAAAGAGACAAGTAGTTTGGAAGGTGGTTTTTGGAATTCAATAACTATTCAGGTAATGAAAAGGCCATACGGTAGTGTGGTTTTGGCCTCAGCTTTTTTGTTAATACTTTCGTACTCTTATTTTGATTTAGAAAAAGGAACTAGCGGCATATCTGTTCTTCCTGAAGACGAACCAGTCAAAGTAGGATTTTCATTGCTGGATGAAAAATTTGGGTTCGGTTCTGATGCTCCAGCAAACATTGTTATATCTGCGGATGTTGATTCACAACAAATTAAAGACGCAATTGCAGACTTAGAGATTCAGTTAGAGGAAAATGATGGATTTCTTTCGCCTGAATTGGTAATAGAACCATCTGTCAATTATGCTGAGTTAACATCAAGGATTCCTGGTGATCCTCAGAATCAAGTAGCACTAGATTCAATAAGAAGCTTGCGGCATGATTTAATACCATCTGCATTCGCGGGTGTTCCTATTTCAGATTACACGATATATGTTGGAGGTTCATCAGCCGAAGTTGTTGATTCTGTTGAAATGACTGATGAGTACTTTCCTATTGTGGTGGGTTTAGTATTGAGTCTTAGTTTAATACTCCTGCTTTTTGCTTTCAGGTCTATAACGATTTCTATAGCTTCTATAATTATGAATCTTTTGTCTGTTGGGGCGTCCTACGGATTACTAGTGCTTGTTTTCCAAAAAGGATTCATGATCAATTTCTTTGGATTTGAGCAAGTCGATCAGTTGGAATTCTGGTTGCCATTATTTATGTTCAGTATCTTATTTGGGTTGTCTATGGACTATCACGTTTTTATGCTCAGTAGAATAAAAGAGCATTTTGATGAATCAGGAAGTTCGGATGAATCTGTTGCCTTTGGTTTAAGGAGAACTGCCAGCATAATTACTGGCGCGGCGCTTATAATGGTAGCGGTTTTTGGTGGATTCGCTCTTGGAGAAATAGCATTTTTCCAATCCATGGGCTTCGGATTGGGTGCTGCTGTTTTGATTGATGCGACCGTGGTTAGATCTATTTTGGTTCCAAGTGTGATGAAGATTTTGGGTAATAAGGCTTGGTATCTACCGGGATTCTTGCATTGGTTGCCAAACATATCAATTGAAGGCAATAGCAAATAGATTTCTAATCATATATGGTCGGATTTACAGGCATTTCGTTGCTAATTAAAGGTACGATGTTACTTATGAATCTACATAGAATCTTAATCGTTGTAATAACAGCACTAATCCTAGTAACTTTCGGGTGTTCTAATGAGGTCGAGTCTAAGGAATCTGAGGTGTCTTCAGATGAAATCCATCCGACCGATATTGCGATTGACTCCATAAAACCGGTCATAACTGATGGACATGGAATTCCATATGACATCCTTCTTCGTGGAGGTGCCCCGCATTCTACCTCCAGCATACTTGTGGGGGATGTTTTAGGTGATGGCACGACTCAATTGTTGGTAAGTGAACCGCTTGCTAGTAAAGTTGTTTGGATTCGAAATATGGAAGAGCATATGACTTTTACGGACGGACTTAATGAACCTGTAAGAGCTCAAGCTGTAGATATTGATGGAGATCTAGACAAAGATATCTTAGTTGCCGATATAGGCATACTTTTGCCATCGAATGATAAATCGGGCAGAGTAGTAGTGCTGCGAAATAATGGTAATTTCCAGTTTGAGCCTATAACGATATTAGATGGAGTTGGAAGGGTAGCATGTGCTGAGGGGTCAGACCTAGATTCAGACGGAGATATGGATATATCTGTATGTGTTTTTGGTAATGAGGAAGGCAAGATTATATGGCTTGAACAGAAAGAAAACTTTGTTTTTGAAGAACACTTACTGGACTCAAGGCCAGGTGCAATACATGCTTTTCCATTTGATCCAGATTCTGACGGAGATGTGGATATAGCGGTATCCCTCTCACAGGATTCCGAAGAAATAATGATATTTCGGAATGATGGATATGGTAATTTTGAGAAGGAAGTTATATTCAAAGCTCCAGATACTTATTATGGAATGTCAGGTATTCAGTTATCTGATTTAGATAGAGATGGTGATACAGATATTCTTATGACAAATGGTGATATACACGACTTTGATCTACCTCAGAAGACAGATCCATATGCTTACTATGGAGTTTCTTGGTTTGAAAATGATGGCCAGGGCAAATTTGATAATCACCATGAGATAACTCGTCATTGGGGGGCTTACTCGGTTCGCACCGCAGATTTGGATCATGATGAAGATTTGGATTTGGTTCTTGTAGGCTTGCAAATGGATAGATATTGGCCGGAATTTCAAAGGCAGGACATGATCTGGCTCGAAAACGACGGGGAAGAAAATTTCACCAGTCACAATGTATATTTAGATGTTCCTCTTTTAATAGCGGTAGAGGTTGTAGACATAGATAATGATGGTATACCAGAGATTTTTACTGGAACCCATGATTATATGGGTGGATCAGCAGGTGAGCGACTGGTGATGTTCAACATAGATATGTCAGAGACCGGAGAATAGTTATGAATGGTGGAGACAAGTTTATATTTATAATTTGATGTCACTAGAAAAACATACTTATGAAGTACAGTATTCCTAGAACGAAAGATATCGGCAATCCCCACTTAAGCACGGAAGGCAGTGGGTCAGACATTTCATAGTGGGAATATTCCTTATCACTATTGAACCACAAAAATGTGTCAATGAAGCAATATACCAAGAAACAGATCAAGATTAGTCCCATGAATTCTGTAAAACCGAGCATCACATTCTCCAATAACGATTCGTTTTAATTAGGATCCTTTTCATATCTAAAGTTGCTGAGGGAAGATCTGTTCAAGATGGTGTGGTCTGGCAATCTCAATGTTTACAGATCTTTGATAGCCGGCAATACTTCCTTACCCAATAGGTCTATAGAATTATGGAATTGTTTGTTGCCATTACCCCAGTCATCCGTTTGGACCAAAAGAGTACCGAAACCGCCTGCTTTTTCATGTAAACTCCTTATCTCCTGTATACAATGATCCGGGTCGCCTACTATCCAGTAATTGTCTAAGAGATATTGGGGAGTGACCTCTTCGTCTTTCATAGCAGTGTCATGCTTAAAGACTTCCATTCTATTTCCGAACAGTTTGCTCCAATATTCGGTGAAGTCTCGAGCCATCGCGCCATTCATTGCTTCTGTTCTAGCTTTTTCAGTAGTCTCAGCAACATATATTTGTCTTGCCAGTCTCCAGTTAGCTTTGTCTGGTTTGACCCCGGAGCGTTTCCCTCCAGTTTCAATGGACTCCCAATAGGTTGCTAATTGTGATTCATGTACTACGCTTGCGCTCAAAGGAATCCATCCTCTTTCTCCGGCCAGTTCTAATGTAGATGATCGTGCACTTGTACCAGCAACAGCTATTGGTGGATGTGGGTCTTGAAAAGGTCGGACATGGAATCCCACCGTCATTTCAGATCTATCTTTAGGCTTTCGCATTTTGAAGTAAACCCCATCGTGGTCAAAAGGACCTTCCTTCCACAGGCGTAATATTAGATCTATGGCTTCTGTCATGCGTTCCCTCTGGACAGGAGGTTCACCTTCTATTGCTAATACTTCAGTATCACTTGGGGATCCACCTGATCCTATACCGAACATCAGTCTTCCTTTGGCGAGATGGTCTAACATTGCTATGCGGTGTGCAACATGTACAGGGTTATGCATGTGGAGCAATACAACTCCTGTTCCAAATACAATCTGTTCAGTTTCCCCTAAGGCGCGGGCAATAAATAATTGAGGATCTGGCATATTTTCCCATGGTAACAACATGTGTTCACCAACCCATACCTCACTAAATCCAACTTGATCTGCATGTTTTATTAATCCTAAATCCTCGTCATAACTTTCTGAAAGGGTTCTGCCAGGTGGGTGTAATGGCATCATGAAAAGGCCTAATTTCATTGCAAACCTCCATTGTATTCAGTCAAATACATGCTTAACTATAACAAATTATCTGGCTAATTACACGAAGTATTTAGTCCCACATGTCGAGATATTTGTAAGCATTTCCGGTGTTCATAAGAACTATTTTCTCTTCCGGTTTTACTTCGTTAGACGCTAGGAGTAATTTGAGTGCAGCTAAGGTCGCAGCCCCTTCAGGAGCTGGGTATATTCCCTCATTAGAAGCCATGATTGAAATACATTCCATCATCTCCATGTCAGTCACAGTTAGGGCGGTACCGGAGCTTTTTCGAATTGCTTCAAGTATTAAATAATCTCCAATAGCTGAAGGGACTCTTATGCCTGCCGCAAACGTTTTGGCATCATTCCACATCTCAGCATTCAAGGCACCGGATTGATAGGCTTTGACTATAGGTGCACAGCCTTCGGATTGAACGGCAATCATTCTGGTTTTGGGCTTATCTATCCAACCCAACTCCTGCATTTCTTGGAATGCTTTCCAAATTCCGATTAATCCTGTTCCTCCTCCAGTGGGATAAATTATCACGTCTGGAGTGTCCCATTGTAATTGTTCTGCTATCTCATACCCCATAGTTTTTTTTCCTTCAGCTCTGTATGGTTCCTGTAGAGTGGAAACGTCGAACAATCCTTTTTCTTGTGCTTGTTCTCTAGAAATTTTTCCAGCATCGGATATTAGTCCATCTATTAATGTTAATTTGGCTCCAGCGTCGGAACTTTCTCTTTTGTTGGCGATAGGAGCGTCTTTCGGCATGAAAACATTTGCTTCCAAGTTTCCTCTGGCACAATACAAAGAGAGGGCTCCACCAGCATTACCTGCAGAAGGCATAGTCAACTTTGTAACTCCTAGTTCTTTAGCCCGCGATACCGCTGCTGATAGTCCCCTAGCTTTAAATGAACCAGTTGGATTACATCCCTCATCTTTAATGTAAATGTCAGAGCAATTTAAAGCCTTGCCCAAATTATCGGCCTTCAGAAGAGGAGTCATACCTTCTCCTAAGCTTACAATGTTGGACTCGTCTTTTATTGGCATCATCTCATAATAGCGCCACATTGAACTTACCCGGCCAACCAAACTGTTCCTGTCAAAGTTTTTTCTTGCTTTTTCCATGTCATATTTAACATAAAGAACTTTCCCACATTCCTGACATGTTCTATAGGGATTAACGTAATCGTATTCTTTATGGCAGTTAGTACATTCTAGATATTCAGCGTAACTCTTCAATATAAACCTCCAGTATTCAAAACAGTTATATCGGCATCTTAATTCTATTCATTAATTCGGTTAAGTTACGAGAATACCATTAATGTGTTTTG